>CAZCJI010000413.1:0-2918 GCA_964498625.1 uncultured Rhizobium sp. | reverse complement strand
ACACGATCTCCATCAAACCTTCGCGCGTGTCGAGTTTCAGATTGTGGAAAAGATACTGATAGACCCGCAGCGCGAGCGAATAGCAGTCCTGGTTCTCGGGTTTTTTTGTGCGATAGCAGCGGCCATTGATGGGGTACTGCCGCGCAACACCCTGATAGACGAGGATCGTGGGATCGAGGATCGGCACGCCCGTCGAAGCAATCTCCGGTCTCAGCGGATTCTCGCCGAAGGGAAGATCGATTCCGCCTTCGAAATAGATTGGGATTTTATCCTTCTGGTAACGGCGGATTTCCTCGACCAGTTCCGGCAATGTGTTGTCGGGGCGATTGTCGACGAAAAGAATGTCGATAATCACCGCCTTCGGTTTAAGCGCGCGTAAGGCGCCAAGCGCGAGGGCATGCTGCCCATAGGTCCAAGGCCAGGGCATATTCGCGCTGTGCAATGTCTCTTCGTCGATGAGGGCGACGGAGATCTTGTCGCGGCCCGTGGTCGGATAGAGATGCGGCCCCGTAATGAGAAGATCGGAGATATCCTGCGTATAGCGCTGCACCAGATCGCTGAACCCGAACGGGTTCATCCAGATCTGGAAACTCGCGAATGCCAGCAGCCACGCGACGACGAACCAGTACGGTACGCGCAGCTTGAGCGCTTCCATATAGGTGCGGTCGGGACGGCGGATGCGCAAATAAACGCCGCGCAAGCGCCCGATCGATTTCTTCGGACTCTCACGTTTCTGTTCCTGAAGGCTTTCTTCCTCTGTCATCCCATGCCCCGCCCGGCGCGGGGAACTTAGCGCGAAAGCTTTGGCAAGGGGATAGCCGGAGGGCCGGTGTCCGGCCGCGACCAACGCGACGCCCTCTCTTTTGGCGAATATCCTGTCGGGACAATTACAAAAAGGACGGCATCGCGTTTTGACACGTTTGTTTCGCACTCCCGATGTGTTGTCCGTGGTTACGCCCCTAAAGGCGATTACCAACAGGAGCAATACATGTCTCACAAGCATCCTGCGAGCGAGCATCATCACCATGCCGCTGCGCATCATGAGAAAGCTGCCCGCCATCATCGTGAAGCTGCCAAGCACTATGAAGACGGCGATCACGAGACCGCTGCCCACCATGCCCACACAGCGACGGGTCACGGCTCACACGCCCATCACCACACCACGGAAGCCGGTAAGCTGCACGTTCACCACCACGGCGAACACAAGGAATAACCGCTCGGCGCCGTTGGCGGCTTTACACTGCCGGCCGCCAACGGCACGCCCGCCCGTCTCATCCTTTCGCGAGCAGCGTGTCCGCGAACCGCCGCGTCAGAATGGCGAGCGTGGCGCGGTCAGTCGCGCTCCAATCCGCAAGCGCACGCGACAGAAGGCGGCGACGCGCGCCACTGATCTTCCGCACGATCTTCTCGCCCTCGCCCGTCAGCTTGACCGCGTTACGGCGCCGGTCCTGTTCTGCGTGCGATACAATCAGCTTGAGCTGCCTGAGTTTGGCAAGTTGCCGGCTGACGGTGGTGTGATCGCGTCCGACCAGATCGGCAAGATAGCCGACAGCGAGCGGTCCGCGGGCGCCGGTAGCGACCAGAAGCGGGAACAGCGCCCGGTCGATCTCTACGTTCGCCTCTCGCAGCAGCGCGAGATCGCGCTGCGGGCTATTCAGCACGCTCAGGATATCGAGAAGCGCCGATCCGAGCTTCTCCAGATTATGTGTATTTTGCACCTTTACAACGCTCCCGTCGCTATCCATATTGTGTGTATGATACACCAATCTAGCATCCTCGTCATCATCGGTTCCGTGCGTGCCCGGCGCATTTGTCCGCACATCGCGCAATGGATGGCGCAAATCGGTCGCGAAACCACCACGCGCGATATCGAGGTGATCGATCTCAAGGACTGGCCGCTGCCGATGGACGATGAGCCTGGAATCCCGGCGGCCCACGACTATGCGACAGAGCACACGAAGGCCTGGAGCCGGAAAATTTCGGAAGCGGGAAGCATTGTGTTCGTCACGCCGCAATACAATTGGGGCTATCCCGCGCCGCTCAAGAACGCGATCGACCATCTCTACAAGGAGTGGTCGGGCAAGCCGGCGATGATCGTGAGCTACGGCGCGCGCGGCGGCAACAAATGCGCGGCGCAACTGCGCCAGGTGCTGAAAGGCGTCCACATGAAGCCGGTAGCCAAGGTTCTGCTGAAGCTCGACAAGGAACGCATCAAGGCCAACACCGGCGAGATCGATCCCGCAATCGCGTTCGCGCATCACAAATCCGCGCTCACGCGCGGTTTCAAAAAAATAGAAAAGGCCATGCGCGGGCCGTGGTGGCGCTTCAGCGCGAAAACTTCTCCGACAGGATGATCGAAGACACGGTGCGCGCGACGCCCGGCGCGCGGCCGATGCGGTCGAGCAGCACGTCGATGCGCGCGGCGGTGTCGGTTTCCACCTGCGCCACGAGATCGTAGCTCCCCGACACGGCGGCGAGCGAACGCACCTCCGGCATCTTCTTCAGTTCCACCGCAACACGGTCGGCCTGTTTGGGGTCGGTCTCGATCATCACGACGGCGCGCAAGCGATTGCCCTGCGCATCGTCGCCGAGGCGAACCGTGTAGCCCTTGACGATACCCTCGCGTTCCAGCCGCGCCAGCCGTTCCTGCACTGTGGAACGTGCAAGCCCGAGCTTGCGGGCGAGCGAGGCCGTCGGCTCGCGCGCATTGGCACGAAGAAGATCGATCAGCTTGGCATCGGCATCGCGCATGGCAGAACCCAGAACCGGCGGATCGCCGGAATACCCTGCGTTTCGCCGGTCTGCAAGGGCCAAACCGGCACTTCACCGTCTCGGTTTCGTCGCCCGGAACCGTCACTCTCCGCGCCTTAAGCGGAGGAATTTCCATGAAAAAAGTCATGCTCGTCGGCGGCGGCAAG
>CAZCJI010000412.1:0-2922 GCA_964498625.1 uncultured Rhizobium sp. | reverse complement strand
GGACGCTTTCGGGCGTGAATACACCTATATTACGTCCATCGGACGCTCGATCTACCGCTTGCGCCATACCAAGCCCGACGGTCATCGCACCATCAGCGAGATTGTCGAGGAATGGGGCCGCAAGCGGCCGGACAACGTCGCCATCCTCTATCAGGACCAAACCCACACCTATGCCGATCTGAACGCGCACGCCAATCGCTATGCGCGCTGGGCGCTGGCGCAGGGCATCAGGAAGGGCGACGTGGTCGTACTCCTGATGGAGAACAGGCCCGAATATCTGTTCGCATGGCTGGGTGTGGTGAAGCTCGGCGGTGTGGTGGCGCTGATCAACACCAATCTGCGCGGAGCGGCGCTCGCGCATTGCATCGCCATCGCCAACGCGCGCCATGCCATTGTCGGCGCAGAACTCGCAGATGTTTACGCGGAAGCCATCGCAACGCTTGATGCGAAGCCGATCGCTTGGGTCACGGGCGGCCGCGCGACTGGCAGTGAAGATCTTGATGCAGCACTATCCGAAGCTTCTCCCACGTCGCTCGACAACGCGGTGCGCGACGGCCTGATGTGCAAGGACAACGCGTTTTACATCTACACCTCGGGCACGACGGGCCTGCCGAAGGCGGCGAATTTCAGCCATATGCGCATGCTGTTCATGATGTATGGCTTCGCTGGCGCTCTGAATTCCGGCGAGCGTGACCGCATCTATGACACGCTGCCGATGTACCACTCGACCGGCGGCGTCTGCGCGCCGGGTGTGGCGCTGACGGCGGGCGGATCGCTCGTCATCCGCCGCAAATTCTCCGTGCACGAGTTCTGGAACGACTGCTTCCAATACAAGCCGACTTACTTTCAGTATATCGGCGAACTCTGCCGTTATCTCCTGAACGCACCCGTCGGCCCGCATGAGCGCGACCACAATATTCGCGCCATCACCGGCAACGGGCTGCGTCCGGAAATCTGGAAAGCTTTCCAGGAGCGTTTCGCGATCCCCAAGATCATCGAGTTCTACGGTGCGACCGAAGGCAACGTCTCGATGCTGAATTATGACGGCAAGATCGGCGCCGTCGGCCGCGTACCCAACTATATGCGCAAGATCGTCGGCGCGCGCATCGTGCGCTTCGATATCGACCGCGAAATGCCCGTGCGCGGCGCGGACGGGCTCTGCATCGAATGCGCCCACAACGAGGCCGGCGAAGCGGTCGGTGAAATCAAGGATGAAGCCGGCCGCAGCTTCGAAGGCTACACGCAGAAGACCGATACCCAGAAGAAGGTCCTCACCGATGTCTTCGCCAGGGGCGACCGCTGGTTCCGCACCGGCGATCTCATGCGGCGCGATGAGCACGGCTATTTCTATTTCGTTGACCGCATCGGCGACACCTTCCGCTGGAAGGGCGAGAACGTCGCGACCAGCGAGGTGGCCGAGGCGCTGGGCGTCATTCCCGGAATCAAGGAAGCCAATGTCTATGGCGTCACGGTGCCGGGACAGGATGGCCGCGCGGGCATGGCGTCGCTCGTGGTTGATCCGTCGTTCGATGTCGCAGCGCTCGGCGTGCGGCTGAAGGACAATCTGCCCGCCTACGCACGGCCGGTGTTCCTGCGTCTTCAGCCCGAGATGGAAATCACCGGCACCTTCAAGCAGCGCAAGGTCGAGCTGGTCAAAGAGGGCTTCAACCCCGCGACCATCGCCGATCCGCTATACTGGTATGATCCGGCGACGTCGCGATACGAACCGCTCACCATTGCGGTCTATGCCGATATCATCGCGGGCCGCGTAAAGTTCTGATCAAGGCGCGTCCGGCACCGGATGATCGGGCGGCACCAGCGCGCGATAGGCGAACGCGCTCGCGCCGGAGATCAATCCGTAAAGGATCACGCCAACCACAAGGCTCAGCGGATAGGCGATGTACCAGTGGCTCTGCATCTGCAGCATCATCTGGCGGCTCACCTCCTGCTGATGCTGGGCAAACGCCTGAATCTGATCCGGCGTGCCGTGCAGAGGCGGCAGGAACGAATTCCCCAAGAACCAGAAGATAAACCCGACCTCCAAGACGATCAGGGGAATCCAGATCGACAGACCGATGGCGAACATGCGCCAGAAATTGCCCTGGCCAAGCTGCCAAGCGCGAATGAGCGACACGCGCTTTTCGGCGACGGCCACAGGCGCCAGGAGAAACGACATCCTGACGATCACGTAGAAAAACGCGCACAGGATGGACAGCACAAGCGTGAACACCAGCAATCCGACAACGAGTTTGCTCTGCGCGCCGGTTTGCGAGGCGATGACGCCCAGAATGCCGCCGCCCACCAGCCCGGCAATAAAGAAGCCGATATAGAGGACGATGATCACCAGGAAGAACAGAAAGAAGGATCCGAGCAGGCGCCAGGTCGCTGCGCCGAATGGGAATTGCAGGAAGATCGCGCCTTCGCGCAGACCGAGTGCTTCCTGCGTCAAAACGGCGATCTGCGCCGTCAGAAGCACCATCATCACAATGCCATAGAGAAAGAAAAATCGCATGGCACTGAACATCATCATAGGCTCTGGATTGGCCGTGGGCAGGTTCGCCATCACGTAGGGTATGTAAAAGAAATAGGTAATCGCCCACAAAATCGCGACGGGCACCCAGATCAGAACGATGTTGGTGAGAATGTTGCCGAACGCGAAGCCGTAAGCGCGCGCGATGGTTTCACCGACCGGTATCTTGCCTGCCATGTATCCCCCGACCCAAAAGACGATCATAGCGTGTTTTGGGTCGATCTTCCATGTGGACAGGCGAACAAGGCCAACGGCTATTCCGCTGCCTTTGCGCCGCCGGCTTTCTTGGCTTCTTCCTCGTGATGCTTCTGGATCGTCTGCATCGCGGCGCCGATGGCCGCGCCGATGAAGCGTTCCTTGTTGTCCTTCGCCCAGTTGAGCGCGGTCTCGCG
>CAZCJI010000411.1:0-2938 GCA_964498625.1 uncultured Rhizobium sp. | reverse complement strand
GTGTACACCGTCTCGAATTGATGGATCGCGCGTGGCGGAAGACGCTCGCTCATCAGCTTGGCCGAACTCACTGTGCCGCTCGTCACCAGAATCGTGCGCTCATCGCGCCGAAGCAGTGCATCGACCAGCGGCAATGCGGCGATGCATTCCCCGACGCTGGCGCCATGCACCCAGATGACCGATCCATCCGGACGGGGCCGGAGGTCGAGGCCAAGCCGCTCATGGACGCGCGCGGGGTCTTCCTTGCCGCGTTCCGCACGGCGGCGAAGGACAAAGGGCGCAATGGGCGCCAGCACCGCCGTAGCCGCACGATAGGCTCGAAATCCGATAGGTTGGGCGCGCATCGCTCAGCCGGCCTTCGCAGCCGGCACGTCGTCGAAATCGTGCTGGTAGAGGCGGGCGTAAAGCCCTCCGCGTGCGATCAACTCGCCATGCGTTCCGGATTCCACGATGGTGCCGCGATCCAGCACGAATATCCGGTCGGCATCGACCACGGTCGTCAGCCGGTGCGCGATGACGATCGTCGTGCGGTTTTTCATCAAGCGTGTGAGCGCCTCCTGCACCTGCCGCTCGCTTTCGGTATCGAGCGCCGAGGTCGCCTCGTCGAGCAAAAGGATCGGGGCATTGCGCAGCATCGCGCGCGCGATGGCTATACGCTGCCGTTGCCCGCCGGACAGCTTCAACCCGCCTTCTCCGACTCGCGTGTCATAGCCTTCAGGCAGTTGAACGATGAATTCATGTGCCGCCGCGTCGCGCGCCGCCGTCTCGATCTCCGCGCGTGTGGCGCCAAGACGCCCAAGCGAGATATTCTCCGCAACGCTCTCGTCGAAGAGAATGGGATCCTGCGTCACGAGAGCGATATTGCCGCGAAGGGTTTGCAGGGTGACATCCATGATGTCGTGCCCGTCGATTTCGATACGCCCCCGGTTGATGTCATAGAAGCGCAGAAGGAGATTGAAGATCGTCGATTTGCCCGCGCCCGAGGGGCCGACGAGCGCAACCTTCTGTCCGGGTGCGACCTCGAAATTGATTCCATCCAATGCCGGTTCGCCCGCTTCGGCGAGGTAGGAAAATCCGACGTTCTGGAATTTCACCGCGCCGCCTTTCGGCGCAGGCGGAATGGTCAATGCGATCGCGCCCGGTCGGTCCGCGATGCTTGGCTTGGCATCAATGACGGCGAACACGCGTGTGGCCGCCGCGGAGCCGCTGGAGAGCAGGGGCCAGAATTGACTGAGATTTCGCACAGGTTCCTGCGCCAACAGCATCGCCGCGATGAACGCGGAGAACTTTCCGATGTCGAGTTGCCCATGCAACGATTGATAGCCCGCGAAGAAAATCGTTCCGGCCAGAACCATTCCGACAAATAGATCGGTGGCCGGCGCCGTCGCAGCGCGACGGCGGACGGCTTTGAGCAGTGTCCTCAGCCGGCTCGCGATGCGGGCGTGAGCGCGCTGGGACACATAACTCTCCAGGCCATAAGCCTTGATGATCCGGCGGCCGTCCAAGGCCTCGGAGAGCGCTGTCGAGAGCGTGCCGGTCTGCTCCATCCCGCGCGTGACGGCGCGTCTGAGCGAGCCGCCAATGCGCTCCATGGCCCAGGCGACAGCAGGAAGGGCAAGGATGGAGATGAGCGCGAGCTGCCAGTCCTGATAGAACATGACGATCGCAAAGGCGACGAGCTGCACGCTCTGAAGCGCCATCGCGGAAATGCCGGTCGCGACGGCGTCGCGGATCAGATTCACATCGTAGATGAATCCGGAAACGAATTGCGCTGAATGCACGGCGTTCAACGACGCGAGGTCGCGCGCTACAAGGCTATCGAAGATGTCCCGCTGCACGCCGGCTACGATGCGTTCACCGACGGTGTCGATCAGGCTTTTTTGCCCGAACCAGGTGGCGGCCCGGATGCTCATCAGCGCGAGGATGGCGAGCGTGATCGGCCAGAGCATGTCTGCCTTTTTCTTCACGAACAGGAATTTGACCGTGAATTTCAGCAGAACAGGTATCGTGGCATTGGCGCCTGCCGCGATCAGCATGCATACGACCGCGAGGGCCACGATCGGCCACTGTTTGCCCACGTAGTCATGGACCAGCCGCCGCAAGACCGATTTCTCGCGGTTCGGCGGCGAAGTTGTGCCCATCGGTGTGCCGGATGAAGGGGCGGCGGTCATGATGCTGTCATGTAGCACGCTGCCTCGCGGATCGCGAGGCGACGCTCAATGCTCAGGCTCCAGCAGCTTGTGAACGTGGACGACGAAATAGCGCATCTGCGCGTTGTCCACCGTGCTCTGCGCCTTGCCGCGCCACACCTTCAGCGCCGACGCGTAGTCCGGGTACATGCCAACAATGTCGAGCTTGGTGAGATCCTTGAATTCCATGCTTCCCGGCGCGGTCAATTCTCCGCCGAAAACGAGGTGAAGAAGCTGATGGGGGGCATGTTCGGCCATGGTCGTGTCCTATTGTCTGGGTAATTTGATATGCGCGACGCGTTCTAACAGCTTGGCGTGCAACAATGGACCTGCAGCCATGACGGAGGTCTGAAGCGCGTCGGCGCGATTGTAAATCAGCGCCGTTCCGTCATGCGCGGTGACCTTTCCTCCGGCCTCTGCCGCGATGATCTCGGCGGCTGCGATGTCCCAATCGCGTTTGGCGGAGAGGGCCATCATCGCATCGAACGTGCCGGTCGCCACCAGCGCGATCCTGTAGGCAATCGAACTGCGCGTTTCGATCTCCATCGAAGGCCATGGGCGGTTCGGCGGCGCGTCCCAGGCCGCGTGCGCGAACATCGCCTTGTCGCCGAGCATGCGGCAGCCCTCGATTTCGGCTCGAGAGCTGACGTGTATGGACTCACCGTTGCAGAATGCGCCGGCACCGTCGCGAGCGGAGAACAGTGCTTCGGTGATGGGGTTGTAGACCACCCCTGCAATCGGGCGGCCGG
>CAZCJI010000410.1:0-2939 GCA_964498625.1 uncultured Rhizobium sp. | reverse complement strand
GAGGCGAACGACACCGCGCTGAAGCTCATCCGCTATTACTGGAATCTCAAAGGCAAGCCGGAGAAGAAAATCCATCTCTCGCGCGACATGGCCTATCACGGCGTGACGATGGCGGCGGCGTCGCTCTCGGGGCTCACGCCGATGCACCCGCAGTTCGATCTGCCGCTCGCCGGTTTCGAGAAGGTGCCGGCGCCGTATTGGTATGGCGCGAAGGCGGCGGGCCATGGCGATATCGGCGCGGAGGAATTCGGCGCGCTGATCGCCGCGAGGCTCGAAGAGCGCATTCTGGAGATCGGGCCGGACCGCATCGCCTCGTTCTCCGGCGAGCCGGTGCAGGGCGCGGGCGGTCTTCTCTTCCCGCCGGAGAATTACTGGCCGCTGGTGCAGAAGATCTGCGCGAAATACGACATCCTCATCCACGCCGACGAAGTGATCACCGGCTTCGGCCGCATCGGCGAATGGTTCGGCTCGCAGGCCTACGGCTTCGTGCCCGACATCTCGACGATGGCGAAGGGTCTGTCGTCCGGCTATCAGCCGATCTCGGCGATCTCGCTCGGGCCGCGCATGGGCGATGCCATCGCGGGCGCGAATGAGGAGTTGGTCCACGGCTACACCTACTCCGGCCATCCGGTGGCGAGCGCGGTGGCGCTCAAGAACCTCGAAGTGATCGAGCGTCTGAATCTCGTGTCGCGCGTGAAGAACGACATCGGGCCCTATCTGCAACGCCGGATGCGCGAAACGTTCGAGGGCCACCCGCTGGTGGGCGAGGTGCGGGGACGCGGCCTCCTCTGCGCCGTCGAACTTGTCGCCGACAAGAAGGAGCGCGGCTTCTTCCCCGATCCCGGCACCGTCGGCACGCATTGCCGTAACTACTGCTTCTCAAGCGGCCTCATCATGCGCGCCATCCGCGACACGATGGTGTGCGCGCCGCCGTTCACCGTCAGCGAGGCGGAAGTCGACGAACTCGTTGCCAAGGCCAAGAGCGCCATCGACAAAACGGCGAAGGATTACGGGAAGATGTGAGGGGCACGCTCCCACACACGGTTGTGTCCGCGCGGATTTTGTCCGCACGGACACATTTCCAACGGCTATTGCGAAGCCGCCGCTTTTTCGATGAGCGCTGCAACCGCTTTCGGCTGCGAGACATAGATCGCGTGGCTGCCTTTCAGCTCAATGGTTTTCGCATTCGAGCGTTTGTACATGAAGCGCTCCAGATCGGGGTTGATCATGCGATCGCCGGTCGCAACGACGGCGAAGCTCGGCTTGGTTTTCCAGGCCGGCGATGTCACCGCCGTGCCGGCGATCTTCGCCGCGGGAAACACCTGTGAGCGCGCCATGAAGCTTGCCATTCCGGCGGGCACGTCCGCCGCGAAATCGGCGTGAAAGTCGGCGGGATCAACATAGAGAAATCCATCCGGCGACGGTTTGATCGACTTCGCCGCGGACGGGATTTTCGCACTCAGCGAAGCGAAGCTCTCGCCTTCGTCCGGCTGGAAGGCGGCGACATAGACGAGCGCTTTCACGTTCGCGTTGCTTCCCGCTTCCGTGATGATGACGCCGCCATAACTGTGCCCGACGAGAATGACCGGGCCGCCCATCGCGTCGATGGTGCGATTTGCGGCGGCCGTGTCGTCGGCGAGAGATGTCTCGGGCGGCTGCGCGATGCTGACCTTGTAGCCATGTTTTTCGAGAATGTCGGACACCGCCTTCCATCCCGAACCGTCGGCGAACGCGCCATGTACCAGCACGATGTTCTTGATCGCGTTCGCGGGCGGCGCGGCAACGGCCGGAAGCGACGCGCCGAACGACGCGAAAACGACTGCGGCAGAAAGAAAAGGAAGCGGCTTCATGACAATGATCTCCCTGGAAAGATTGAGGTTGAACGCCAAGAGCGGGCTGCCCGCGGACAGCCCGGATGCGCGGTAACTCAAGCTACGCAATGGAACGTTTGCCCCGATCCTCAGGCTGAACTGGCCGAAGTCAGGCGACACCATTCAACATATCAGATGTTACGGGGAGGTGACAGCAATTTCAGGGTTTTCGCGCCTGCCTTCGCGCAACGCCGCTTGCGCGAGACGTTCGAAGGCCACGCGCGCTGCCAAAACGAAGGACGCGATCGACAAGGCGGTGAAGGACGCAGGGAATATGTGAGGGCGGCCGGTGGTCTCAAAAGCTCTGCCCCTTGGCTCTGAATTTTCTCTGTCCGAGGGTGCCTCAATCTTCTGCGCCCGTTGGAAAGTTGAGTTCGACCACGATTCCATCGGGGTCGCTCAGAAACATCTGACGCAAACCAAGATCGGGAACGGCCCGTTCTTCAAATGGAATTTGCCGCGCCAACAGCCGTTCACGCCACGATTCCAGATTCTCTGAGGTGAACGCGATGTGATCGAGCGCTCCCCCGCCGTTCACGCGAGAGCCGAGATAGTCATCGGCGCCGGCCCCGATCAGGTGCACGAGACCGTGGCCGCTGTCGTCATCGCCGGCGTAGAGCCAAACGCCCCGAAACGAAAACGGTGGACGGAATCCAACGCGAAGCCCGAGGACATCGGTATAGAATCTTTGCGCTTCACCGAGATCATGCGCGCGAATGGAGTAGTGGCCAAGTCGGATAGTCATGTCGCGAGCGCCGCACGACGCGCCAGCAACGCACGAATATTTTGTGTTTCCAATGGGACGAACGCTTTTGCAGCAGCCTCGCCGGTGAGCGTGGGATCGGGGTCGAGCCCATCTGCAAGACGCTCCATCTGCAAATTGAACCACGCCAGCAGGTGAAAAAGACTGATGTTCCGCTCGGGGGCGGCAGCTTCTTGCAGCTCGCCGGACAGAAGCTTCGCGGGGGTCATCGGATCCGCGATTATGGGGCGTCCAATTCCCACAACATCAAGTTCGTGGTTTCGCAGCGCCTCCTGCATGGCTGTGACGCTTCGAAACCCTCCTGT
>CAZCJI010000409.1:0-2944 GCA_964498625.1 uncultured Rhizobium sp. | reverse complement strand
TCGCGGGAGGCAAAACTGCTGCCGTATGGCGGAATGAACATCTCGCACGCGGGGCGATTTGTTCTCACGGTCTGCTTTCTGGCGTTTTGCCTGATATATGGGGCGGCATTTGCGCTTGTTGCCCCTTCTTCTCTGACGGCTTTCGCGATTCCCATCGTTTTTGTGGGGCTCTTTGTTGTCTGGGCTCTCCCGGACATGAAACGCGGACCGACGAGAATGCTGGAAATCTGTTTCGATGCGTTTCTCCTCCTGCTGATTATCTGGCCGGACTATATCGCATTAGCGTTGCCCGGCCTTCCGTGGATTACGGTGACACGCATCACAGGGCTGTTGCTTGTCGTTACGCTCGTAACTTGTCTTTCGGTGTCGAACGACTTCCGAAAAACCATGAAGCTTGTTCTTAGTTCTGTGCCGATCCTCTGGAAAACGGTCTTGATTTTTGCCGCGATTGCGTTGGTCAGTGTTTTTCCATCCCGCGAACCCGAATACTCTATCGATAAATTTGTATCCGCTCAGATAAGTTGGACGGCTATTTTTTTTATATCTGTCTATATTTTTTCCACGGGCAGTCGTTTTGAAAGATGGGCGAGATATCTCTGGTTCGCCGCGCTCGTTGTAGCGGCGTTGGGACTTGTTGAGTATTTCGAAAGTCGATTGCCATGGGCGGGACATATTCCCAGCTTCTTGAAGATCGAGGATCCCTCCGTACTGCGTTCCGTGCAGGGAATCGTCAGATCTGCAACCGGCAGGTACAGGGTTCAAGGCCCCTTTGGATCACCGCTGGGTTTTGCGGAATTTGTTACACTGTCCATTCCGTTCATTGTGTATTTCGGGATCGACAAGAAGCAGAGCCTCATTGTGAGATTGGCGACCGTTCCTTCGTTGGCGCTGCTCCTATTTGTGACGATCGAGACCAATTCACGATTGGGTATGGTTGGCTGGCTGTTCACATTTCTCCTGTACCCCCTGATTTGGGCGATCAAAAAGTGGCGGACCGACAAGCAAAGCATTTTGGCTGCTTTGATGATCGTCGGATATCCGACGTTCTTCTGTGCGAGCGTGGCCGCGACGTTTTTTGTCGGAAGAATTCATGCACTCATTTGGGGAAATAGCGGCTCGGAGATGGCGAGTACCGCCGGTCGGGTAGTTCAGTACACGAAAGGCCTGCCGATGGTACTTAGTCATCCAGTGGGTTACGGAATCGGTATGGCGGCAGAAACGCTCGATTATCACGAACCGTCGGGGCTGCTCACGATCGATACATACTATCTCGCTGTGGTGCTGGAGTATGGAATTCTCGGATTTGCCGTCTATTACGGCATGATTGCGATGTCAGTTGTCTTTGCAATTCGAGGGGAGCTCGAATCTAGTGAATCAGGAAGTGAACCGTCGCTGTTTGCCTCTATTGCGATTTCTTTGATCAACTTTTTAGTGATCAAGTCTGTGTTCAGTCAGCAAGGCAATCATCCGCTTATATTCATGATGATGGGCGGTGTGGTGTCTTTGACCTATCTGCTCCGTGCGCAAAAAAAAGTAGGCGAGCCGTCCTGCTTATCGGGATGATGCTTGGCCTTGGCGGATTCGTTACCGGCACGGTCAACAAAGAGAAGGCGCGTTTTGGTGTCGAGCTATGCTTTTAGCTACTGGGGAACTATCAAATGGTTCCTGGTAGCTAAAAGCTTCTCCGTTCACTTGCAAGCTAGGCGGGCCACTATTGAATGACTGCGTGCGCGATAGCTATCCACACGTATTGTAGTCGTTCACGGTATTTCCGTTGATCATGTTCACGTTGCCGGTAAACACCGGTTGGGTCTGATAGACCGGATTGCTGGTGGAGACGAAGCAGGAGTAGGCGCCTGTCGGGTCCATATAGTTCTGCTCGAACAACACCGTGCCATAGGTATCGTAGGACGTCTCCGCGGATGCAGCCGAGGTCGTGACCTGGCCCGCGTTGAGGTTCGCAACCGACGTGTTGTGATCGATCTTAGCCGCCATAATCGTCGCGTTTGACTGGCTGGTGCTGGCGTAGAACATCGCGGTGGTGCCGTCGATGAAGACATTGTTAGGTTGTAGCACGGTGTTGAACGAATAGACGATCGACGGCTTGATGTTGGTTTTTTCCAACACGTTGATGATCACTTCGCCGTGGCCGTCGGAATCCTGGTACACAAAGCCTTCCCAGTAATTGTAGGCGACAAACAATTTGCTGACACTGCTCGAGCTGATCGGGCGGCAAGGACAGCGAAAGAAGGCGTTGTACTTCAAGGTCGTCGCCCCCACGTTGTTCAGGACGAGCATTGCAGCTAGGGATGTCGGATATTTCAGGGCGTTCCCGTCGACGGAATTATTGTCAAATACGACATTCACAGGGGAGGGATCTTCGACGGTGACAAGATACCCATTTTTGATGCTGCAATTGGGTCCGTTCACGAACTTGCTGCCCAAGATTTTCACCGTCCCAGAGGTATAGTTTTTGATGTCCAGAGGCGTGCAGTTGTGAAGGCTAAAATCCCAGCCATTGAAGGTCACATTGGCAATGTGGTTGCACACGACGATGGCCCCGCCGCTGTCGCTGCCCGTTGCCGAGTAGGTACAACCGGCCGGCAGCGGTGATATTGCTGGGTCCTTCAACTTGCGCGATGTCGAATATCCCACCGGGTAGTCCACGCCCGCCACATTCCAAGGCGGGGGGTGATCCGACGGAACACCTGGCGCGCTATAGTACTTACCCTGGCCAGACTGCTTGGCGTAGGAAAAGAAAGTGCTGTTGATGAAGCTTCCGTCAGTGTTGGCCTTGGCGCATCCATCGTCATATCCGCTGCCAAAGGGGCAGGTGGGCGGTGGGCGGCCATGTCCCGCAATCGACTGCTGAACCGACGCAAAGAGCAGCCCCAGAACAACCCCAAAAACCCGGACGCCAAACAATCCGCGCATGACAAACTCC
>CAZCJI010000408.1:0-2984 GCA_964498625.1 uncultured Rhizobium sp. | reverse complement strand
CGCAGGCTCGCGCGCATGATGGAGCCGCGCGCCGGAACGCCGTCACGGCGGCTGCAGGCGATCAAGGCGCTGAGCGAAGCACGCATTCCCACGGGCGTGATGTTCGCGCCGGCGATACCGGCGCTCAACGACGGCGAGATGGAAGCCGTGCTTGGGGCGGCGGCCGAGGTTGGCGCGAGAAGCGCAGGCTATGTGCTTTTGCGCCTTCCGCTGGAGATCAAGGATCTGTTCCGCGAGTGGCTCGAGAGCAATGTCCCCGACCGCGCCAGGCATGTCATGTCGCTGGTGCGTTCGATGCGCGGCGGCAAGGACTACGACAGCCAATGGAGCACGCGCATGCGCGGCACTGGCCCCTATGCCGAAATGATGGCGCGGCGCTTTCATCTCGCGGTGAAGCGCAACGGTCTTAATCAGCCCTCGCGGCCCCTTGATATCGGCAAGTTCCGGAAGCCACCGCGCGTCGGCGATCAACTGGCCCTTCTGTAGAAAAAAGCCGGGTGCCTGCATCCAACCCGGTCTTCCATGGCATCCAACCGGTGAAAGGGCCAAATCATGTTCCATTTCCCGGGTTTAGACGCGACGCTGGCGCTTTGGGGGGCGGCCGTGCTCACCTATTCGACGGTGCGGTACTTTTTTTTTGATGGCTGCATCCAAATCGATCTGCCGCGGCATCGCGTTAGAGGCGCGCAGAGCAGCCAGAAAAAGGATTAACGATGCTTGTCTTTCACGGAATGGAATCGACCATCATTTTCTGGGCCGCGATTGTGCTGATCATCGTGGTCGTCAATTATTTCTCCCACAAAAACCTGGCCAGCCGGCACCGGATGATGGAGACGCTGGCGCAGAAGGGCCAACCGATCCCGCCCGAACTGTTCAACCCGATCCGCGAGCGCGGTTATCGCTATTACAATCCGATCCAGTCCGGCATTTTCTTGATGTGCATTGGCGTGGCGCTCGCCGTGTTTTTTTGGGCCATGACGGGCGGCGGGAATTACCTCGACGGCGACCGTATGCCGAGCTGGCTGCCATTCATCGGCATCTTTCCTTTCATGGTGGGTCTCGCGCGCTTTCTCGGAGGATTGTTCGACAGACCGCGCGACAAGTGAGACGTGATGCTTCGTGGATATGAATGCGGAAGGATTGTTGCGCGACGCCGCGGCGGGAGATCCGGCGGCCTTCGGCGCGCTCGTCCGCGAGCATCAGTCCAAGGTGCGCGGTTTCCTGAGGCGCCTGACACGCGGAGACATGGCACTCGCGGACGATCTGGCGCAGGAGACCTTCATCGAGGCGTGGCGCAAGATCGGGCAATACCGTGGCGAGGGTTCGTTCGGCGGCTGGCTCTGCGGTATCGCCTGGTCGCGCTTTCTGATGGATCGGCGCAAACGCAAGGAAGAGCCGATAGGGGACATCGACCAATCGGCCTCCTTCGATCCGCAACCCGGCAGCGCCGCAAAACTCGATCTGGAACGCGCGATGGCGCGTCTGGCGCCGGTGGAAAGTGCGGCGCTGACGCTTTGCTACGCGCTCGGTCACTCGCACGGCGAAGCTGCGGAGATATTGAGCCTGCCGCTCGGCACGGTAAAATCGCATGTGCTGCGTGGCCGCGAAAAACTTCAAGCCATGCTTGAGACCAAGACATGACGAACGACCTCGACGCCCTCCTTGCAACGCCGCTGCCCGATGTGGCCGACAACGGGTTTTCCCTGTGCGTTGCCAATGAGATTGAAGCGCGGGAATTGTGGAATGAGCGTTTGACCTGGGGATTGCCTGCGCTTGCCGCGGCGATCGCTGCGCCGTTCGTCCCGCTTCATCAGATCACTGGAACTCTGGTGCATCTTGGCCCTGCGCTCGCGGGATCCGCCGCACTTTCGCTCGCGGCTGGCGTGATTATTCTTACGCTGTCTCTGGAACAGCGCTTCCGGGAGTCACAATCCGCGCTATAAGGCACGGCCGAACGTCGATCCGGGTTCTGTGTGCGCAAGATTGTCTATCGCAATATTCCCGGCAAAGGCCGCGGTGTCGTCGCAACCGAAGCCATTGTATCCGGCGAGATTGTTGAGCGCTCCCCCGTCATTCCGATCGCGCATGGTGATTCCGAAAAGCCGGGCCTGAGCGACTACGCATTTGCGTGGGGGGAAGACGTGCCGGGCTTCGAGCCCGGCAAGGAATGTGCCATCGCGCTTGGGTATATTGGTCTCTACAATCACGGAAAGCCTTCAAATGTCAGGCTTGAGCGCCACTACGCCGAAAACGAGATGAGCATCCATGCGTTGCGCAACATCGCGCCAGGCGAAGAGCTCACCATCGATTACGACATCCCGCTCTGGTTCGATCCCGTCTAAGGTGTGATTAAAGCGGAGGCTGGCGTTCCGCGCCGAACCCTTCTGCTAAACTCGGGCCATGCCGCATTACATTTACGAATCTCGCCTTCTGAAAACGATGCCTGGCCCGATTGCCGGTGTCGACGAGGCGGGCCGCGGCCCGCTCGCGGGACCCGTCGTTGCGGCGGCGGTCATTCTGGACCGCAAGCGCATGCCGAAAGGCCTCAACGATTCCAAGCAACTTTCCCATGATGCGCGCGAAGCGCTGTTTCCGAAGATCATGGAACTCGCCATCGCCGTCGGTGTCGGAGAGGCGAGCGTGGACGAGATCGACCTCATCAATATCCGCCAGGCGACCCATCAGGCGATGGCGCGCGCGGTGCGTGCGCTCAGCATTGCGGCGGCGTTCGCGCTGGTGGACGGCAACGATGCTCCGGCGCTCCCCTGCCCGTGCGACACGCTGGTCGATGGCGACGCGCGTTCGGTGTCCATCGCGGCCGCCTCGATCATCGCCAAGGTCACACGCGACCGGATGATGGCCGCGTTGCACCAGCAGCATCCCCATTACGGATGGATTACCAACAAGGGTTACGGCACCGAAGAGCATCTCTCGGCGCTTGGCCGCCACGGCGTGACCCGTCACCACCGCCGCAGCTTCGCACC
>CAZCJI010000407.1:0-2992 GCA_964498625.1 uncultured Rhizobium sp. | reverse complement strand
CAAGTCAGCGACCAGTTCGCGAACGCATGGCAAGACGATACTGTACTTTACAGCTTTTGCACTAACGAGACTGCTATGCGGCGCTGCGGAGATCGCGAACAAGACGAACAGCCCCACAGGCGGAAAACCCGAGAGCTGTGACGACACATAACCACGCAAAGACATCGCCGATCTCACTGTAGAGGGTCCAAACGCGCTTTGTCGGCAGATCCGCGATCATAATGTGGCTTTGCGCGGGCAGCGTGTCTTGCATCGCCAGCACGCGGCCATAAGGATCGAAAGCGGCGGAGACGCCGATGAAGTCGATGCGTATCAGCGAATAGCCGTTCTCGATCGCGCGCAGACGCGCCATATTCATCGTGTGCGTGTATCCCATCTCGCGCCAATCCCAGCCGGGCAAGAGCATGATGTCCACCGGTGTCCGTGTAAGGGCCGGAAAATCCCCGTCATAGCAGATGACATTCGAAAGCTTGCCGAAGGGCGTTTGGGCGACAGGCGCATCGTTCCGATACGGCGCTACGGGTTCAAGGCCCGGAACGGGATGGTTCTTGCGATAATGCCATTGCTCGTCGCCATTGGGCGCGACGAGATAGGTCTCGTTGCGTTCGAACGGCACGCCGATGGCGGCATCGACATAGACTCTTTCTTCGCGGGCCACATTTGCCACTTTGGCGAGAAGCGCGGACTTATCCGCCTCAAGGACTGGCGCGCCGGTTTCCGACCAGAGCACGATCCTGGCGCCCGCTTTCGCTGCCGCGCGTGTGTTCGTCAGCAATTCATCCTGAACGGAGGCGTAAAGCGCTTTCATTTGGGGCGCGCGAATAGCAGCCCGTGTCTCCGCGGACGGTGGAAAGTTCATCATGGTGACGGCCTTCCACGCGCCGATGCGGGACGCGATATCCGGTGTAATGCCCGCGACCTTCACGGTCGGGCCTGCACTTCCCCACCTTGCAATGGCCAAACGGGCTTCGCCGAAAACAACGATTGCTGAAAGCGCCGCTAAAAATATCCCGCCCCAACGTATCGCCGTCTTGCGGGTCGGATTTTCCCAAATGTGATTGATGACGGTGGCCGAGCACGCGATCAGAAACCCGATCGCATAGGGGCCGGTCAGTGAGATGATCTGCACCAGCGCCAGATTTTCGCTCTGGGTGAATGCCCGCATACCGATGCTTGTGCCAACGGGAAGTAACGAGCCGACGATGAATTCTGTGGCAGCGATGGCCGATGGAAACAGAAGCGCGCGGCCGATCGAATTCAGCCGTTCAGCAAAAAGCCGGTCCAGTGCATAGGGAATGACAAAGATGAGTCCCAGGATCAATGTCAGAACCGTCGTCGCGGTATCGGTGAAAAAGCTCGTCGCGGATTCAATGCCCATAAAGGCGAGTTGAAGGAAGGAAACGACGGCGAGTGTCGCGATGGCCATCGCGGAGCGGCTAGTTCGGCTAAAGCGCAGCAAGAACACCGGCGCGATCCACGCGGCGAGGGCGATGTTCCAGCCCCAGCCCGAGGCGAACAGCGAGACAATCGATCCGAGCGCGAGCCAAATCAGCGGCTGCGCCGGAACGTGGATACGGCTTCTCATCCTGTCTGCTTCCAATCCGAGCGCTGTCATTTATGTCCTTCCAAACGTTTTGCCGAGCAGTGAAAAACAGGCTACACCTTCAACCTAGGTTGAAGGTCAAGAGCTCGCGTGCGCATCGGCGAACTGGCGAAGAAGTCGGGGCTGGCCGCCTCCCGCATCCGCTTCTATGAAGCGCAAAAGGTGTTGCCCAAGCCTGCGCGCGGCAAGAACGGCTATCGCGAGTATCCCGACGCTGCGGTGACGACCCTGCGTCTCATCGACGACGCGCAACGTTTGGGATTTTCTTTGGGCGGTATACGAGACGCCTTGACGCAAGCGGCCCCTCGTCTTCCGTCTCGCAAAGCGATGCTCGAAGCCCTGCAGTGCCAGCTTGTTAGCATCGACCAGCACATTCGGGACGCAAAATCCCGGCGGCAGAAGATAGTCGCGCTGTTAAAGGAGCTCGGAAGTTGCTGACAGAGTGAAGGCCAGTCGCCTCACGCGGCACCACGAACGGAATTGCATGGCCCGAGTGCAGAGCCAACGACAAGGGTGCACTGTGGATTTGCGTTGGTGCGCAATAACGCATTCGCGCCATTGCAGCGACGGAGGGTCGCGCGGGACGAGGACTTTGTTTGCACAATTGCACTCAACGCCCGCATCATGGAAGTCTGCTCAGCTCTCGAAGAACGCCGCAAAACTCCCCGCTCCTGCGCTGCTGACTTCCCGTGACGTGAACAATACTCTGTTCTGTTCACGGGCCGTGTGATCGTCAGCGTCGCGAACTCGCCGTCCTGCACACTGAAACCACGGCGTCGCGAAGCCAGCGATGGGCCGGGTCGGCGTCCACCCGCGGATGCCACATCGCCGAAACGACAATCGCCGGCGTACGAACTGGGAGCTCGAAGCTATGAAGTCTTGCCGTCGCAGTTTGATCGGCTGCCATGTTATTGCCGAGGCACGAACGCGGCACCAGCGCGACCAAATCCGATTCACGCGCGATCCGCATTGCATCAGGAAATCCTGGCACGACAACGGAGACCTTCCGTTGAAGCCCAAGTTTTTCCAGAGCGTCGTCAACGGGTCCGCTGAATTCACCTTTCCGCGACGCAATCACATGATCGCAAGCCGCATATCTTTCGGGCGTAATCTTTTTTCCCGAAAGAAGCGGATGCCCGATCCGAGCCACCCCGACGAATTTGTCTCGAAACAAAGACTGCGTGCGAATCTCCGGCGCGAAGGCGCCCAGTACGCCGATTTCCAAATCGATCTGCCCCTCTCGAAGCGGACGCGCGTCTTTCTCAGGCTTGGGTGCGAAACGCAGACGGACGCGCGGCGCATCTCTTGTGATCGCTGCGACCAGAGGAGCGGAAAGGGCACCGACAAACCCTTCGCTCGCACGAATCCTCAACGACCGCTCAAGCAAGG
>CAZCJI010000406.1:0-3015 GCA_964498625.1 uncultured Rhizobium sp. | reverse complement strand
GGTTCGGCGGCGCGCGCTACGACCAGAAAGCGCTGAACAAGGACTGGCAGGATTTCGGCTACAAGCTCTTCCGCGATGCGGTGCGCGCGGCGCCCGGCGCGAACTATCATCGTTCTTCGGCGGACGCGCGCAAATGGGACCATATGCCGGTGCCGGAATGGATCGACAAATATGTGCCCGGAGGCTTGGCAAGCCCGTTCGGCAAGCTCTGTTATTCAGATGTCATCAGCGAATATGGCGGGCCACCCGAGAGCCAGTCGGCGCTCAACTTGATTTATATCCTCGGCTACAACGACAGCACCAAGGACGGCTATCAGTCGCCGAAGCATCCGATGCTCGCGGGCTCTGACGAACGCTGGCATTTGCAGGGCGGCAACGATCAGCTCATCACCGGGCTGATGAACGAGATTCCGGACGGTGCGATCACGCTCGGCCATCAGCTCATCGCGTTGGCAGAGAACAGCGACGGCAGCTTCACCTGCACCTTCGACAACAGCGGATCGACTGTGGAGGTCGTGGCCGACCAGGTCGTGCTCACGATCCCGTTCACGACCTTGCGCAATGTCGATCTCTCCGGCGTGACGCTCTCGCCGCTCAAGCAACAGGCGATCGCCAATCTTCCGCTCGGCAACAATGTGAAGCTGCAGATCCAGGTCGCGAAGGGCCCGTGGAAGAAAGACGGCTATAGCGGCGACACGCTGATAGACGCGCCGTTCGACGGAAGCTGGGACGGTAGCACCTATCAGACAGCCGGCGGCCACCAGAACACGGAAATCCTGATCGTCGTCCCCGGCGGTGCGGATGGCGCTGGCCTCGCGACGAAATACGGTCTGACACAGGTGCAGGGCCCCCCGCCGTCCGCGTTGATCGCCGATGCGCTGGCGCAATACGAGCCGATCCTGCCGGGCGTAACCGCGGCCTGGAATACGGGGCCGAAACTTGCCTGGGTGAATGATGGCAATCTGGAACCGCGGCTGCTGGGTGCCTGGTCGCAATATAATGTGGGGCAGTACACCGGCTTCAGCGGCGTCGAGAAACTGCCCGAAGGCAATATCTATTTCGCGGGCGAGCACACCTCGACCGCGTTCCAGGGTTTCATCGAAGGTGCGGTGCGCAGCGGCTATCGCGCCGCGAGCGAGATATTATAAGGACTCATCGATGCGTAGATTTGTGTTTCTCGCCGCCGCGCTTCTGCCGCTCATCGGCTGCACGGGCAACAACCCGCCAGCGCCCGCCCCCAATCCCGCACCTGTCGCCGCAACGGCGCCTCCTGTATCCGGGCCCGGAAAGGTGATCGCCTATTGGATGGGACTGGGCCGTTTCGGCGCCAGAGATGTGCGCGCGGTCATGAGCGGAAGCGAGTGCCCGTCGCTCACGACCTCGAGCGCGCGGCTCCCGATGATCGCGCGCGCGCCGGCGAATGGCGAGTTCATGCTGGTGTGTAGCGCAGCCATTCCCTCCGGTGGCGACAATGTCGAGATCGAGACGGCGAGCAATCCTGCGGAGCATTTGCCGTTGCCCAAATTCGTTTCCGATCCGCAGCGCATTCTGGTGATCGGCGATACCGGGTGCCGCCTCAAAGGATCGCTGGTCCAGCCCTGCAACGACGCACAGCAATGGCCTTTCCAGTCGATCGCACGCGAAGCCGCCGATCTGAAGCCCGATCTCGTCATCCATGTCGGCGACTATCTCTATCGCGAGAATGCGTGCCCGGCAGACCAATCCGGTTGTCAGGGCACGCCGTTCGGCGACAACTGGCCGACCTGGGCAGCGGATTTCTTCACCCCCGCACAACCGCTGCTTGCCGCAGCACCGTGGGTGTTCGTGCGTGGCAATCACGAGGATTGCCAGCGCGCCGGTCCGGGATGGACGCGCCTGCTCGCGCCCGCGCCATACGATCCTGCGAATATCTGCGCCGATCACACGCCGCCTTATTCCGTGCCGCTGAAAGCAATGACGCTGGTGGTGTTGGACAATGCGAGCGCGCCGGACGCGGCGGTCGATGCGAACGCCGTGCCGGCCTATCGTCAGGATCTCGCCGCGCTCGGCACGGTGCAGGCGCCGGTCTGGGCGCTGATGCATCGTCCGATCTGGGGGGCGGTACGCGGACCGCTGGGCGTGCCCATCGGCGGCAACGCGACCGAAATTGAAGCTGCCGGCACGAACGGCATCCCGAGGTCGGTTGAGCTATTGCTCGCCGGCCACATCCATACCTTCGAAGCGATCAACTATGCCGACAGCAAGGTGCCGCCGCAGATCCTTGCCGGCGGCGGCGGTGACATGCTCGACAAGACGCCGGAGGATTTGAAGGGCACGATCTTCCAGGGCTCGTCCGGCGTGTCGGTGAAGGATGGCCTGTCCATCAACGGTTTCAGCTTTCTGCTGATGACCAAACAAGCGAACGGTTGGGACATCCAGCTTTACGATGCCTCCGGCAAGCCGATCCGGCTTTGCACCTTTGCCGGTGGCCGCGTGGACTGTCCCGCGCCAAAGACGTAAGAACGTCTCATGTTTCTCGAACTCAAGGCGCTCCTCAATCCGGCCGAAGTCGCGCGGCTCACCGTGCTCAGCCGCGAGGTGAAGTTCATTGAGGGCCGCATCTCCAATCCGGCGAACACGTCCAAGGATAATCTCCAGGCCGATCTCGCCGATCCGAAATACAATGAATCGACGCAGATCGTGAGCGCGGCGCTCTCCCGCTCGCGGGAGTTTCTCGATTTCGCGATGCCCAAGCGGATCGCGCCGCCGCTGCTGTGCCGTTACGAGCCTGGCATGAAATACGGCGCCCATGCCGATGCCGCCGTGATCGTGCTCGCGGGCGGCAATCTGCGTTCCGATATCTCCTGCACCGTTTTTATCTCCGAGCCGTCGAGCTATGAGGGTGGTGAGCTCGTCACCCATCTCGGCACCCGTCCGGTGCCGTTCAAGGGGATGCCGGGCGACGCCATCGTCTATCCCTCCACCCTGCTGCATGAGGTGCGCCCGGTGCGCGCCGGGCAGCGCGTGGTGTCCATC
>CAZCJI010000405.1:0-3027 GCA_964498625.1 uncultured Rhizobium sp. | reverse complement strand
CGGAAGCCGTTGGTCAGAGGCTCCACGATGTTGAGGTCGACGCGCCGTGTCCACATCCGGCACTCGGCTTTTTCCTCCGGCGTCGATCCGATCAGCGCGGGGGCCGGGTTCTTGTCCTCGAGATATTCGCAGATCGCGGTGATCTCGGAGATATAGGCGCCATTGTCGAGCTCCAGTGCCGGCATCTGGCCGTGCGGATTGCGCGCGAGATGATCCGGCTTGCGGTTGTCGCCGGCCATCAGATCGACTTCCTGGAGGGTGATTTTCAGACCCTTTTCCGCCATGAACATGCGCACGACGCGCGGATTGGGCCCGATTGAATTGTAGAGCTTCACCCCGTCCTCCCGATATTTTTTTGAAGCAACTTGTTAACCGATGGTAGGGAGGCCGTGGTGTAGGGTCAAACCCTTGGGCGGCCTTTTCAGGCCGCTACGGAAGCTTCAATGCGCAAGATATTTTTCGTGGCCCTGGGATGGACGCTGATCGTGATCGGCGTCGTCATCGTACCCCTTCCGCTGCCGATCCCCTTGATCGGTATCGGTCCGATCCTGCTCGGCTGCGCGATCCTGACCGCGCATTCCAAATCCTTCCGTCGCGGATTGCAGCGGGTGCGCCTTCGCTTCGCGTGGCTGTCACGGCGTTTCGACGATTTCAGAGAACGCGGCCCCCTCGCGGTTCGTCACATGGTTCGCCGCACGCATCCTGTGGTAATCATGCGCCATGCGCGTATGCGCGACCGTCGGAAGAGTGCAGACCTTGGCGATCCCATTCGATCGGACTTTCACCGCGCCGTATGAAGAGCGGCAAGCGGTCTCGCCGCTGATCTCCCGCGTCCTCGCCGACAATCCCGGACCGTTCACGTTCAAAGGCACCGGGGTCTATATCGTAGGCGGCAAGAGCGTCGCGGTGATTGATCCCGGTCCCGATATTCCCGTGCATGTCGAAGCGTTGAAGCGCGCGCTCGACGGAAAGCGGGTTTCGCATATCCTTATCACGCACACGCACAACGATCATTCGCCGGCTGCGAAATACGTGAAGGAATGGTCGGGTGCCGCGACCTATGCCTTCGGTCCGCACGGATCGGGCAAGAGCGACGACGGTCCCAAGCTCGAAGAAGGCGGCGACATGGCCTTTGTGCCCGATGTGCGCGTGAAGGATGGCGATGTGATCGCCGGCGACGGCTACACTTTCGAATGCGTCTACACGCCGGGTCACACCTCCAACCATATGTGCTTCGGATTGCGCGAGGAGAAGGCGCTGTTCACCGGCGACCATGTGATGGGATGGTCGACGACGGTGGTGACGCCACCCGACGGCGATATGGCGGCCTATATGGCGAGCCTGCGCAAATTGCTCGCGCGCGACGATGCGGTTCTCTACCCGACGCATGGCGCGCCGGTGCGCGATCCGAAGCCCTTCGTCCAGGCCTATATCGATCACCGTCTGCAGCGCGAGGCGCAGATTGTTTCCTGTCTGCGCGACGGCGTTACGGCCATTCCGGAGATGGTGGCGCGCATGTATGCCGACACCGACAAGCGCCTGCATCCGGCCGCGGCGCGTTCCGTCCTCGCGCATCTGATTCAGATGCAGCAAGAGGGCCAGGTGGTAGTCGAGGGCATCGGTCCCGGCGCAAGGTATAGGCTCGCCTAGAGGGACGACGCGCCGATCAGTGCCGCGACCAGGTCCAGGCCGTGATCTTCCAGCTTCCCGACAATTTCTGAAGCGCGAAGGTCCACGTGCCTTTTTCGTGCACCGGCTTGCCCTTTTTCTTGAAATTGTAGTCCGCCGGATAGACCGCATAGGCGCGGTCGCCATCCACCTGGATATGCTCGGGCTTGCCCGGCGTGACGACGCCGTCGGTGATGCCGTTCGTTTTCGCATCGGCGCCAAAGCTCGTCAGCCAGTCGGCGCAGGCGGTCGCCCCGATCCACGAATGCGGCGCGAATTCGTCAATGATCGCGGCCTGCGGCGCGCAATAGCTCGGCGCGAAATCCTTGTTGTAGCCGTTCACAACGGCGGCGATGTCGCTCTCATCGGACGCGGCGGCCGGCCCGGCCAGAGCCACAAGGGCTGCGGCGAGAATGATTTTGCGCATGGTTGTTTCCCCCTTTTCGGTGCGGCCATTGGACATCCAATCCGGCCCACGATCAACCGGCCCTGCCGATATTCCCACAATGGCCGCGACCCCATACCATCGGGCCATGAGTTCAACCGATCTTCTCATGTGTCCCGCACGTGTCTGGACCGATGGCGCGACGCATGATGGCTGGCGCGTTCTGGTGCGCGGAGGCCGCATTGCGGCGCTGGGAGCGAATGTCGAAGCCGGCGATGCGCGCGTTGTCGATCTCGCGGGACTTACGCTGCTGCCCGGTCTGATGGACCTGCATTCGCATCTGTTTCTGCATCCCTACAACGAGACGCCGTGGGACGATCAGGTTCTGAAAGAGAGCGAGGCCTATCGCACGGTGCGCGCAGTGCGCCACGCGGAAGCGGCCTTGCGTGCCGGGTTCACTTGCCTGCGCGATCTCGGCACCGAGGGCGCGGGCTACGCGGACGTTGCGATCAAACGCGCGATCGAGAAAGGCATTATTCCGGGGCCGCGTCTGTTCGTCGTGACGCGCGCCATCGTGGCAACGGGATCGTATGGACCGGCGCGCGCGAAATTCCGCCCCGATTGCTGTTTCCCGCAAGGCGCGGAGGAAGCGAGCGGGATCGACGAAGTGGTGCGCGCGGTTCGCCATCAGGCGAGCCATGGCGCGGACTGGATCAAGGTCTATGCCGACTATCGCGCCGGCCCCGGCGGCGAAACGGTCGCGACGTTCTCTGTCGATGAGCTGAAAGCGCTTGTGGAGGCGTCGCATTCGCTCGGCCGTCCGGTCGCGGCGCACGCAACGAGCGATGAGGGCATGCGCCGCGCTGCGCTCGCCGGTGTCGATACCATCGAGCACGGCTATGGCGGTTCGCGCGAGACCTTCGCGCTGATGCGCAAGAACAACATCGCCTATCTGCCGACGCTGACGGTGTGCG
>CAZCJI010000404.1:0-3039 GCA_964498625.1 uncultured Rhizobium sp. | reverse complement strand
CGATTATCAGCAGCAGGCCTACATCAATCCGGTCCTGCGCGTTCTGGAGATCGCCGCGCGTCCGGAGCTGGCCGAAACCGCGAAGGAACTGGTGAGCCTGAACGTGTTCAAGAAGCGCATCATGGCCCAGAAGCAAACGGTCGGCGGCGCCATCGACGTCGCCGTGATCAGCCGCGAAGGCGGTTATCAATGGTTCACCAAGCAGGATGGAGCCTGACCATGGCCAATCCGTTCACTCTCAGTGACAGGCCGCGCAGCGGCGCGCTCGCGGACGCGGCGGAGCGCCTCGGACGGGTCGCCAGTATCGTCAAGGACCAGCAGCTCGTGCGCAATCAGTCTGGCGTTCGCCCACCGGAGAGCGAGGTCTATGTCCAAAGCCCGGAAGAGGCTTGGACGCGGAAATACATGATCCAGTGCGTCGGCCCGGTCTGCACGATCCAGCCGACGGAAGCGGCGGCAATGCTGCTGCCCCGTTTTACCCCGCTCCCGGTCGCGAAACAGCCTGTGCAGACCATGGAACTCGCGCCGCAAAAAGCGCCTCCCAGGGTGGCGGCAGTTCCGCCTCCGGTCCGGAACGCGGCCGCCGAACCGATCGGCGTCGCGATCGGTAAGCCAATTCGCAAACGGTCGTTGATCGGGCGTCTTTTTCGCCGTTAATTCGCCATAGGCATCGCTATGGTCGCGCCCCGGCGCGACCTTTTTGCGTTAAAGTGACCCAAGGAACAGGGAGCAGCATGATGAAGCGTTTCGGGGCTTTCCTGGTTGCCGCGGCGATATTTGCCGTGGCGCCGGCCTATGCGGCCGTCACCTCGCTCAGCGCGGAATCGAACGCCGCCTATCTCGCCAATTACGCCAAGCAGCCAGGCGTGATCACCAAGCCCAGCGGACTGATGTACAAGATTGTGCATAACGGCTTTGGCAAGCGTCCGGGCCTCAACGACGACTGCACCGTCTACTACACGGGCTCTCTCATCAACGGCACGGTGTTCGACGGCACCGAGGAAGGCCTGCCGAGCCGGGTCAAACCGAAATCGGTGATTCCGGGCTGGACCGAAGCGCTGATGAACATGCGCGAAGGCGACGTGTGGCATCTCGTGATCCCGGCGAACCTCGCCTATGGCGCGCGCGGCGCCGGAGGGGGCGCGATCCCGCCCAATCAGGCTCTGATCTTCGACATCACGCTTATCTCGGTCGTCGTTCCGAAAGAGGAGCCCAAGGATCCCAACGAGGACCATCCGGGCAGCGGAGCAGAGTAGCCGCAGATCATGAGCCCGATCGACCGGATACGCCGCCTCCTGCCGTGGGACATCGACGGCGGCAGGCTGCGCATCGCGATCGCGCTCATCCTCGTCGTCGGCGCGAGCGCGCTGTTCTGGGCGAGCCGCGACTATGGCGTGATCGCGCCCGAATGGGACGGACAGGTGCGCGGTGTCGCGTACAATCCGAGCCATTTGTTCACGCGCCATGAAGCGCAGGCCGATGTCACGCCCGAACAGATCGACCGTGACATGGCCCAACTCGCCAAGGTCACGGGTCATGTCCGCACCTACACGGTGGGCAAGGGGCTCGACCGCGTGCCGGAGATCGCGGCGCGTTATGGGCTCACGATATCGCTCGGAATCCAGCTCGGTCCCGATCTTGAGCAGAACGAGAAGGAGATCGAGACTGCGATCGCGACCGCGCGTGCCAATCGCGGCACGATCGACCGCGTCTTCGTCGGCAACGAAGCGATCCTGTTCAGCTATGTAACGCCGGATCAGCTCAACGGTTACATCCAGCGCGTTCGTGCGGCGCTGCCGGCGCGCATCAAGATCACGACCGGCGAACCGTGGTCCACATGGCTTCTCTATCCCGAGATCGGAAAATATGTGGACGTCGTCTCCGTCCATCTGTTCCCCTATTGGGAAGGCGTCGATATCAACAACGGTTTCGACTTCATGGAGCGCGCCTACTCCGACGTGCAGCAGGAGTTTCCGGACAAGCCGATCATCATCGGCGAGGCGGGCTGGCCGTCCGAAGGGCGTTCTAAGAAAGGCGCGGAGCCGTCGCTCGGTAACGAAGCCTATTTCATCCGCGGCTTCCTGCCTTACGCGATGGAGAAGGGCTGGGATTACTACCTGCTCGAAGCGTACGACCAGCCGTGGAAGATCGGCTCCGAGGGCCCGGTTGGAGCGTACTGGGGTCTGTTCGACGCCGACGGGAATTCGAAATTCACCTTCACCGGCATGCAGCGTTCGTTCCCGCAATGGCGCATCTATGCGCTTGTCGCCGCGATCCTGACGCTGTTGCTGGGTCTTGTGATCCTCGGGCAGATGCCGCGTGTGCGTCAGCAGGGCTATCTCGTGATGGGCGGGCTGATCGCACTGGTCTCGACCGGATTGCTGGCTGTGATCGACGCCACGACGCTCGATTATATCGACCGTGGCGACCTGCTGATGATCATCGCGATGTCGCCGCTCGTGCTGCTTGCCTGCGCGGTGATCCTGACCGAAGGCATCGAGATGGCCGCGAGCCTGTGGCGCGTGGAGCGCCGCAACGTGCTCTCCGCCATTCCTGAGATCAGCCAGCGCGTATCGGTGCATGTGCCGTGCTACAACGAGCCGCCGGAAATGGTGATCGAGACGCTCGATCATCTGGCGAAACTCGACTACGAGAATTTCGAAGTCATCGTCCTCGACAACAACACCAAGGACGAGACGGTGTGGCGCCCGGTGGAGGCGCATTGCGCGCGGCTCGGTCCGCGCTTCCGCTTCTTTCACATGGACAATGTGAAGGGCTTCAAGGCCGGCGCGCTGAACGAGGCCCTGGCGCTGACCGATCCCGACGCTGTCTATATCGCCGTCATCGACAGCGACTATCAGGTCGAGCCCTATTGGCTGCGCCGCACGCTACCGCTGTTTGCGAGCCCGAACATCGCGGTGGTGCAGGGCCCACAGGATTATCGCGACGCGCGACAGAGCGTGTTCAAGGCCATGGCCTATGAAGAATATCGCGGCTTCTTCCACATCGGCATGATCGAGCGCAACGAACACAACGCGA
>CAZCJI010000403.1:0-3040 GCA_964498625.1 uncultured Rhizobium sp. | reverse complement strand
TTCTCGACGTCGAAGGTGATGTCCATCGCCGCGAGATAGAGGAGCGCCGAGCCCGCGAGCAATCCCGCGCGCGCGCCCCACGCATCGCCGCGCCACAACCCAATCCCGGCGGCCAGCATGCAGAGCGCCATCCAGCCATCGGCAATGGGAAAGCTCGACTCGAACGCGGTGTACCAGCGGTCGTGCAGCACCATCACGTCCCCGCCGGTGAAATAGCTCCACCAGTAGAACGCGGTGACGAGCGCGCCGACAATGAGAAGCGCCGCGAGAATACGCGTCATGATAGCCCCCTGTTTCAGGAAGCTTCCCACAAAACCGCTTCGCTGTCGCGCTAGGCCGGCTTCTTGAACTTCAGCATGTACTGGTCGGTGTGGCCTTGCACCGGTTTGTCGAAGATCGTCAGCGTGTGATCGTCGGTGGCGTTGGCGAGCGCGTTGTTCTCGGCCACGAGCTTGAACCCGGCGGCTTGGACTTCGCGGATCACTTGCGCTTTCTCGATGCGGTGCAGTTTCGCGATCTGCGCCTCGGTGGTGCCGGCATTGGCCTGATGGTCGACGATGAAATAGATGCCACCGGGTTTCAGCGAGTCGAACACGTGCTTGTTGAACGCCGCCATGTCGACGTTGCCGTATTCGGCGATATGCAGGTCGTGATAGTTCTGCGTGATCCAGAACAGGTCGATCTTCTCAGGGATATCGAATGCGCCAAACGGCGTTGCGGTCAGATGGACGTTGCCGCGGCCTTTTTCTTCGAGAACCTTTTTGGTCGCCGCAACGGAACTCGCCCAGCGCGTGGTTTCCAGCGCGTAAACCGCGCCCTCCGGCCCCACCACATCGCTCAACATGCGTGTGTAATAGCCGCCGCCGGGAAACAGCTCCCCGACCTTGTCGCCGGGCTTCACACCCGAGAACGCCAATGTCTCGACGGGCTTGCGATGGGCGTCGGCATCGCGGTCGGCTTTCGGACGCGACGGATCGGCAACCGCGACGGCGATTGCGCTCGGCGAAGCGGTTACGGGCGTCACAAGTGAAAATGCGAGCGCTGCGAGCGCCGCAGCCAAAACGACCTTCATGGAAATTCCTTCGTCAAATTGCGCGCAAAGTGTATGCGCGCCGCGCACATGCTGCAGTCACGATTTTGTGACGCCAAAAGAAAAGGCGCAGGGAGGTGGAGCCCTGCGCCTTTTTTTCGCCCTGGGGTGTCTAGTCCTCAGTACGCGCGATGATCCTGGATGTGGGTGGCGCGAAGCCCGGCGAGGCCGTAGCGGGCGATCGCGTGTTGCCAGGACAGAAATTCCTCGACCGAAAGCCTGTAACGGTCGCAGGCGTCTTCAAGGCTGATCAGTCCGCCCTGAACGGCGGCAACCACTTCAGCCTTGCGGCGTGTCACCCAGCGCGTGGTGTTTCGCTTGGGCAGATCCGCCAGGGTCAGCGTGCGGCCATCGGGGCCAACAATCGTATCGCCAACCAGTCTTCCATCACGTCCCATTGGTGTTTTTCTCCTTTTTGTGCCCCCGCACGGAGAGAAAACTCCCGCGATTTCAAATGTTTCCAACGGAACCCTCGGTGTCGTTCAAACTGCCTAACCGGTGGCGAACGGCTTTGCGGCAATCAGATTAAAACTGTCGCGACGCCGGATTTGCTGGCAAGTGTGAAGATGGCTATGACCCAATAACGCACAAACAGGCGCGCCGGATGAACTGGAACCAGCTTCTTCCTTATCTCGGTCCCGCGATCATCGTGATCGTTGTCCTGCGCCGCGCCCTGCGTGCGCAGGAACCGCGGCGGATACGTCCGAACCTGCTCTGGATTCAGCCCGCCATTCTTCTCGCCGGCATGATCACGTTGTTCGCAGCGGCGCCGGTACAGCTTTCGCCGCTGGCAATCGGGATTTTTGCTATCGGGGCTGTCGCCGGCGCGGCGGTGGGATATTTTCGCGCGCTACATCAGCAATTCTCGATCGACGCCGAAACCGGCAATGTGATGAGCAAGGCGACGCCGCTCGGCAGTCTTCTGTTCCTTGGTATCTTCATCGTCCGCTTCGCGATGAACAGCTGGATGAAAGGCGGTCCGCAGACGGACATGCATCATCCGCCCAGCGCAAATGTCTTGCTCTACACCGATGCCACGCTGTTCTTCGCCTTCGCGATGGTCGCCGCCACGGCGTTCGAGGTGTATCGGCGGACAAGACCTGTCGTCGCCGCGCACAAGGCAGGACAGGGTACGGACACAACAACAATCTCATGAGGCCGAACATGCATCGGTTTGCTTTTGCCTGCGGCGCCGCGGCCGCTCTTTACGCGTCAGTATCAACGGCAGCAGTCAATGATGCGCAAAGGGCAATCGCGGTCGCCCATGAGACATGCCTTCATCCGGGCGGTATTTGGCGCAAATATGGGATGTATCCGACAAAAATTTCCGATTGGCACGCAAGGCTGGATGGCGACACATGGAAAGCATGGGTCGAAGATGAGAGAGGCATACGGCTATCCGTCTTGATTCCACGACACGGACCTGCGCCAACCGAGCGCGATTGCCGTTCGCGTGACGCAGATTGAACAAAAAATATGGTCGCGATGACCGAAGAGTGGCGAGGCCGCGCAGGTCATCCTTAAACGGTGAGGGAGCATTCTATGAACAGTCTGACCAAAAGCCTGCTCGGTAGCGCGGCGCTGGCCGCGCTGACTGCGGCCCCCGCGGTGGGGTCACAGACTCCGAAATTCCACGTCGCGGCGTTGCACCCAAGTAAAGTCGTCAACAAAACGAAAGTGCATAACTACGATCGCATCCACGTTACCTATACCTTCGGCGTTTACACCTCCGTCCCCGCGTCGGATTTCCACAAAACAGTGTATTTGGCCTCCACGTTTTACCGGTGGAGCTCCTACGACAGCTGCTATGTTGGCGGCACCGAGCCGAAGATGAGGATCAAGGCTCGCAAGAGGTCCAAGTACGCGGAGATCGGCACTGCGACCGAGACTTATTCATTCGGCTGCCCCTATGGCCCGAGTCACTTCTATGGCGATACCTACCATCTCAAG
>CAZCJI010000402.1:0-3047 GCA_964498625.1 uncultured Rhizobium sp. | reverse complement strand
ATGACGGAATCGCTCGTGGAGCGCGCGTGGGCGTGGCTTCATGAAACCTTTCCCGAGCGTCAGATCTACGTCCGCAGCGACGGACGGGTGCAGTTTTTTACCTTCGGCCCTTCGCTGCAAGCCACGCTTGCAGGGCTGACATTGATATTTCTGGGTTGGGTCGCGTTCTCAACTGTCAACGTGATCTTCAAGGACCGGATAATCGCCGCCAAGGATCATCGTTATCATCAGATGCAGTCGGCATATGAAAATCGGGTTGCCGATCTGCAGCTTTCCTACGACGAGTTGAACGGCGCGCTCGTTGCGGCAGAAGACAAATTCAAAGCGACCGCCGACGAACTTCAGACAAAACAGAACACGATTGCAAAGTTCATCGATCGCAAGCACCAAGTCGATTCGCTTGTGAACAATCCCGGCGATATCCTGCAGAATTCGCAGTTACCGGCTAATGCTGGCGGCGCCAGCGATAGCATAGCCGCACCGGGCGCGGGATCCGACGCAGATACCTCCGACGACAACATCACGGGCGGTTCAACCCTGTCCGTAATGCCGCAGCCCGCGCAACCGCAGCCGCGAACGGCAAAGCCTAGCCATGCGAGTCTGCTCGATCTGGGCGGGACTGTAGGCCGTATCACCGGCATTCTGTTTGGAAGCCATACATCGAGAGCAGCAGCATCCGGAACTGACGCTTTCGCACGTCATCCTGCTCTGAGAATTCTGGCTGAGCAGACGGCCCGCGTTGGCAAGATCGGACGCGATGAGACGGTCCTGATGGGGCAGGCGGAGTCCGAAGTTGCCGGGGGCGTCGGCACAGTGCGCGCCGTTTTGCACAATACCGGAATAGATCCGGACCAGTTTGCGCAGAAATACGAAGCCGCACACGGTATGGGCGGTCCCGATGTTCCCCTGCAATCGGTTCATATCGAAGGCATCAGCGATATGGCGTTCCAGAGCGCTTACCTGAAGGCTTCGGCTGTGTTGACGCAGATGGACGAATTACTCGGTGCCATGCGGCATGTGCCGTTGACCGTACCCGTCAGCGGTCCGGGCTTTGAACGGACAAGTGGGTTTGGCGCCCGCATCGATCCTTTCACCGGACGCTATGCGTTTCACCCCGGTGTCGATTTTGCGGGTCCTTGGGGCGCCACGGTCCACTCCACCGCGCCAGGCATCATTGTCTGGGCCGGTAACCATGGCGGCTATGGAAACATGGTGGAAATTGACCATGGTCTCGGAATCCATACGCGTTACGGCCATCTTTCAGCGATATTGGTGCAAGTCGGTGCTAGAGTCTCAAAGGGTGCTGCGATCGGCCGGCTTGGATCGACCGGCCGAAGCACAGGCCCGCATGTGCATTACGAGATTTGGTATGACGACGTCGTGAGAAACCCGAGTAAATTTATCGAGGCTGGACGCCATGTTCTCTAGTAAGAGTAAAGAAGCCGCAACGCCGTCGGCGCCGATGGTCCAATCCCCGCAGCCGCAACAAAAGCGTCCGATGCGTTCAGGATCTGCGCCGTCTATCATCAGTGCCGATCTTGTCGTCCATGGCACGCTCACTTCCAGCGGTGACATCCAGATCGATGGAAAGGTCGAGGGGAACGTCAACTCGACTGGCCTTGTCATCGGCGATAAAGCCTACATCCAGGGCGATGTGATGGCGGAAGACGTGACCATCCGGGGCCGTGTTAAAGGCGCGATCCGTGCCCGCAAGGTTCTTCTTGCATCAACGTGCCACGTCGAAGGCGATATTCTGCATGAAGCCTTCGCGGTTGAAACCGGCGCCTTCTTCGAAGGCAATTGCAGGCATGCCGACAATCCGCTTGCGGATGATGGCCGCGGTCGGTCCGTAGCTGCTTCAAACGCTCCCACTGCGCCAATAACCGCCGCGCCCGTGACCTCAATGTCGCGTCCTGCAGATGCGACACCGCTCTCGAGCACTCCTTCCTTCGCGCCGGCCAAAACCGGCAGTTAGTTCCCCCCAAAAGACTTGAAGAAAGCCCCGATTGTCGAACGGGGCTTTTTTATTCCAGGTCTTCGATTTTCTCGACCTTCTTGCCGCCAACCGCTTGCGCCAGCGCGGCCGCCATAAACGGATCGAGATCGCCGTCCAGCACGTCGTCAGGTGTTCTGCTTTCAATGCCCGTCCGAAGGTCTTTGACCAGCTGATAGGGCTGCAGGACATAGGACCGGATCTGATGACCCCATCCGATGTCGGTTTTTTCGCCTACGAACGCGCCGGTCTCAGCCTGCTTCTTCTCAAGCTCTATTTCGTAGAGCCGCGAACGCAACATGTCCCAGCACATCGCGCGGTTCTGATGTTGCGAGCGCTCGGTTTGGCAGGCGACCGCAATTCCCGTCGGCAGATGTGTGATGCGCACCGCGCTTTCCGTCTTGTTGACGTGCTGCCCTCCGGCACCGCTGGCGCGGTAGACGTCGATGCGCACATCCTTCTCCGGTATGTCTATCTCAATGTTCTGATCGATCATCGGGTAGACAGTGACGCTGGAGAAACTCGTATGGCGGCGCGCGTTGGAATCGAAAGGCGATATCCGCACCAGGCGATGCACGCCCGCTTCAGTCTTCAGCCATCCATAGGCATTGTGGCCTTTCACCAGAAGCGTCGCCGATTTTAGGCCCGCTGCCTCCCCTTCGCTTTCTTCGATGAGCTGCAGCTTGTATCCGTGCCGTTCGGCCCAGCGCGTGTACATGCGGAAAAGCATTTCAGCCCAGTCCTGACTTTCAGTTCCACCCGCGCCCGCATGAATCTCTAGATAGGTGTCGTTTGCATCCGCCTCGCCCGACAGCATCGACTCCAGGCGCTGCTCCTCAGAGCGTTTCGTGAGGGCTACGATGGACTGTTCTACATCAGAAACCATCGCGGAGTCGTTCTCCGCCTCAGCCAGTTCGATCAACCCGAGGGCGTCGGCAAGCTCATTTTCCAACCTGCTCACTGCGGACGTCGCGCCATCAAGGCGCTGACGTTCGCGCATCAGTTTCTGGGCCTCCTGAGGATTGTTCCAGATCGAAGCGTCTTCGGCCTTGTC
>CAZCJI010000401.1:0-3053 GCA_964498625.1 uncultured Rhizobium sp. | reverse complement strand
CGTTATGGCCGAAGCGGCGATAACAGAACATGTCGATGACGACGTCCTTGTGGAACAGCTGGCGGAATTCGGTCGCGATACGCGCGACATGCACGACCGCTTCGGGATCGTCGCCATTCACATGGAAGATCGGCGCCTGCACCATCAGCGCCACGTCGGACGGATAGGGTGACGAGCGCGAATAGATCGGCGCCGTGGTGAAGCCGATCTGGTTGTTGACGATGAAGTGGATCGTACCGCCGGTGTTGAAGCCGCGCGTGCCGGACATCGCGAAGCACTCCGCCACGACGCCCTGGCCCGCAAACGCAGCATCGCCATGGATGAGCAGCGGCAACACGCTCGCGCGCGCATCGACATCGTTGAGCTGGAACTGCTTGGCGCGCGACTTGCCCAGCACCACCGGATCGGCCGCTTCGAGATGCGAGGGGTTCGGTGTCAGCGACAGATGCACCTTCACGCCGTCGAACTCGCGGTCCGACGACGCGCCGAGATGGTATTTCACGTCGCCCGAACCTTCGACCGAACTCGGGTTCGCGCTGCCGCCCTGGAATTCGTGGAACAGCTGGCGATAGGGCTTTGACATCACATTCGCGAGCACGTTCAGGCGCCCGCGATGGCTCATGCCGAGCACGATTTCCTTCACGCCGAGCTGGCCGCCGCGCTTGATGATCTGCTCCAGTGCGGGAATCGTGGACTCGCCGCCATCGAGGCCGAAACGCTTGGTGCCGAGAAAGCGCACGCCGCAGAACTTCTCGAAGCCTTCCGCTTCGACGAGCTTGTTCAGAATGGCGCGCTTGCCTTCGGGCGTGAAGGAGATTTCCTTGTCCGGACCTTCGATGCGGCGCTGCAGCCAGTTCTTCTGCTCCGCGTCATTGATGTGCATGAACTCATAGCCGATGCGTCCGCAATAGGTGCGCTTGAGAATATCGACCATGCGGCGCGGCGTGACGGTTTCGAGACCCAGCACACCGCCGACGAACACGGGGCGATCCATGTCCGCCTCGTGGAAGCCATAGAACGACGGTTCGAGCTGCGGATGCGGTGTCTTCGGCGACAGGTTCAAGGGATCGAGGTTGGATTCGAGATGGCCGATGACACGATAGGCGCGCACCATCTGGATCGCGCGGATGGAATCGAGCGCGGCCGCGCGGCTGTCGCCCGATTGTGCGCCCGGCTTGACCGGCCATTGCCCCGTGAGCGCACCAACGAGATCGCCGCTTGCAAGCTCCGGCTTTTCGTCGCGGTGCCATCTGGGGCCGCGGCCGAGCTGTGTGGCGTCGAGACCCTGTTCGCCGAGGCTCGCGAAATAGGCGCGCCAGGTCGGATCGACGGCGTCGGGGTTCTCCTGATACTGGGCATAGAGGGACTCGATGAAGGCCGCATTCGTGCCCTGCAGGAAGGTGGTCGCTTCCAGAATGTCATTGGAAGCGCGGGCGAGGCGATCCGGGGTGGATTGACTTGTCATATCAATGTCTTAGACGGGCTTCTTGGGCCGGTCCGGTCCTGAGCGGAAAACCGCAAAAAGGGAGTGGCGTGGTACCGCCGAATGCTCGCCAATACAACGCTTTCCATCGTTAATATGGGCTCAATGGGGCGATTTTGCGAATGAAGCGGCTGCACGCGCTCGATACGCTCCGGGGCATTGCCGCCCTCGCCATTGTCGTCTGGCATTGGCAGCATTTTTACGCGATCAGCGGTGTGTGGCCGCCGGGATGGGACCACACCGCGCAGCCATTCTATTGGGCGCTGAAGCCGCTCTATGACGCGGGATGGGCGGCGGTGGATCTGTTCTTCGCGCTATCCGGGTTCATCTTCTTCTGGCTCTACGCACCGGCCATCCGCAATCGCGCCATGAGCTTCGGCAAGTTCGCGTGGCTGCGTTTTTCACGGCTCTATCCGCTCCATTTCGTGACGCTGATCGGTGTCGCGATCCTGCAATATTACTTTCACAAAGCAACGGGCCATTTCTTCATCTACCAAATCAATGACGCGCAGCATTTCGCGAGCGCGCTGATTATGGCGCAGCAATGGTTGCCGCCTTCAACCGAACAATATTTCAACGGACCCGCATGGTCGGTGTCGATCGAGGTGCTGCTGTATTGCATTTTCTTCGTGTTGTGCCGTGTTGGGCTGCGCGGCGGTTGGTGGTCGCTGCTCGTCTCGGTGATAGCAATCCCGTTGCTATGGTGGAACGAGTTCATCGCCCGCGGGATGATGGGGTTCTTCCTCGGTGGCTCGCTGTATGCCGTGACGGAGTTTGTCGTTGCGCGCGCCGATGCAAAGCGAATAGCGCGTGGACTTTGCATTGCTGCGCTCGTGGCATGGGTGCTCTTGGTGATCGATTGCTATTTTTCGCCGCTGCACAACATGGCGTATTGGATCGCGGGCCATATCTCCGACGATGCCGGCGAGTGGTACATCGGCGACAGCGACAATGTTTTCCTGCTGCTGTTCATCTACACCGTGAGCCCGCTCACGATCCTTGCATTGGCATTGCATGAGCGTGTTCTGAAAGGGAACTGGCAGCGCTTTTCGTTCGTCGGAGACATTTCCTATTCGACCTATCTGCTGCATTTTCCGATGCAGCTTTCGCTGGCGCTGATCGCGGCGCATTTCGCGCTGACACCCGCCTTTTTTGAAAATGGCGTGGCACTTTTTGTTTTCTATGCGGTTCTGATCGGCCTCTGTGCGTTGTCGTTCAACGCGTTCGAGCGCCCGATGCAGGCGTGGCTGCGCGGGCTCTCGCACAAACGGTCGCCGGCGCCCGAATAGCGACTTGCAGCTATTTTCCGTTTAGCAGTTCAACCATCGTCGTGCCCAGCGCGGCCGGGTTCGGCGAGACGCGGATGCCGGCGCTCCGCATCGCCTCGATCTTCGACTTCGCGTCGCCTTTGCCGCCGGAGATGATCGCGCCGGCATGGCCCATGCGCCGGCCGGGAGGCGCGGTGACGCCCGCGATGAAGCCCACCATCGGCTTCTTGACCTTGTTGTGCTTGATGAAGTCGGCCGCGTCTTCCTCGGCGCTGCCGCCGATCTCGCCGATCATGATGATG
>CAZCJI010000400.1:0-3054 GCA_964498625.1 uncultured Rhizobium sp. | reverse complement strand
CGCGCGATCAGCCGCGCATTGGTCTCGCCGACATGGCGGATGCCGAGCGCGTTGATGAAACGATCCATCGCGATCTTCCGGCGCGCTTCGATGGAGCCGATGAGATTGGCAACGAGCTTGCTGTCCTCGTCGTCATCCTTCTTGGATTTCTTGACTTCGCCTTTGCCTTCCTTGGCGCGGCGCTCGGCGGCCTGTTCCGCACGGCGTTGGGCCAGCGCCTTGTTCAGCGCATCCGGTTTCTTTGCCAGCCGGAAAATGTCTGCCGGTTCCTTTAAAAGGCCCTTTTCATGCAATGTCTCGATGTACGTGCCGCCGAAACCTTCAATGTCGAAGGCGAGCCGCGACACGAAATGCCGCAGCCGTTCCACCGCTTGTGCGGAACAGATGAGCCCTCCGGTACAGCGCCGATCGACATCCTCCTTACCGGTCTTCTCGTCGACCTCGCGCACCGCATGGCTGCCGCAGACGGGGCATTTGTGCGGGAACTGATAAGGTTTTGCGCCGCGTGGACGCTTTTCCAGCACCACGCGCACGATTTGCGGGATAACATCGCCGGCGCGCTGCACCACAACCGTGTCGCCGATGCGCACATCCTTGCGCTCGATCTCTTCCTCGTTGTGCAGAGTAGCGTTCTGCACCACCACGCCGCCAACGGTGAGCGGCTTGAGCTTGGCCACCGGCGCGAGCTTGCCGGTGCGGCCGACCTGAATGTCGATATCGAGCAGCGTGGTCTCTGCCTGTTCGGCGGGGAATTTGTGCGCGATCGCCCACCGCGGGCTGCGCGACACGAAACCCAGACGCTCCTGAAGATCGAGGCGATCGACCTTGTAGACGACGCCATCGATGTCGTAGCCGAGGTTCGCGCGTTTGCCTTCGATGTCAGAGTAGAATTTCAGGATCTTTTCCGTGGTATCGCAGCGTCGCACCAGGGGATTGACCTTGAAGCCCCAGTCTTTGAAGGTTTGAAGCATGTCCCACTGCGTATCGGCGGGCATGTCGCTCGCCTCGCCCCAGGCATAGGCGAAGAAGTGCAGCGGCCGTGCCGCCGTCATCGCCGGGTCGAGCTGGCGCACAGCGCCGGCGGCCGTGTTGCGCGGGTTGACGAAGAGCGGCTTGCCGTCCTTCTCCTGACGCTTGTTCAGCGCCTCGAAATCGTTGTGCGTCATGTAGACTTCGCCGCGCACCTCGAACACTTTCGGCACCTTGCCGTGGAGGCGCAGCGGAATGTCGTTGATAGTGCGCAGATTGGCGGTGATATCCTCGCCCTCTGCGCCGTCGCCACGGGTTGCGCCGCGCACGAACACGCCGTTCTCGTAGCGCAGCGAGGCGGACAACCCGTCTATCTTGGGCTCCGCCGTAAAGACGAGATCGTCGTCTTCCTTGAAGCCGAGAAAGCGACGCACGCGCGCGACAAAGTCGGCGATGTCTTCGTCATGGAACGCGTTGTCGAGCGACAGCATCGGCTTCGCGTGGACAACCTTCGCGAATTTCTCCGACGGCTTGCTGCCGACGCGATGCGAGGGGCTGTCGGGCCGGATGAGCGTGGGAAAGCGTTGTTCGATGGCGTCATTGCGCCGTTTCAGCGCGTCGTAATCGGCGTCGCTGATCGTGGGCGCATCTTCGCCGTGGTAGCGCTTGTCGTTCGCGGCGATTTCGGCGGCCAGCCGCTCGAGTTCTTTCTTTGCCTCGGCCTGTGTGAGTTTTTCGACCGGCTTCATGCGCGTTTGCGGGCCTTCTTGGGCGACTGTGTCTGCGCCTCGGCGATCAGACGGCGGGCGGCGGCACGCGCCTCCTCCGTCACGACGGCACCAGAGAGCATGCGGGCCACTTCCTCAACCCGCGCATCATCGTCGAGCAGTTCAACCTTCGTCTTGTCGCCTTTGCGCGTGATGCGGAAATGGCGGACGGCGCGTGCGGCTACCTGCGGCGAATGGGTGACGAGCAGAACCTGCGTTGCCTGCGCCAGACGTTGCAACCGTTCGCCAACCGCATCGGCCACGGCGCCGCCGACGCCGCGATCTACTTCGTCGAACACCAGCGCCGCAGGCGGCGTGGCTTCCGAAAGTGCAACCTTGAGCGCCAAAGACAACCGAGCGAGCTCGCCACCCGATGCGATGCGCGTCAGCGGTCCAAACGCCGCACCTTCGACAGTAGCGATTTCGAAGGCGATGCGCTCAAGACCGGATGCACTGGCTTCTTCATCGTCGAGCGGCGTCATGGCGACACGGAATTTGGCATGGCCGAGCTTGAGCGGTGCGAGTTCGTTGGTAACGGAGGCTTCCAGAGACTTGGCCGCCGCCTCGCGTGCCTTGGACAACTTTGCTCCGGCGGCGCGATATGCGATGCGTGCTGCAGCGACGGCTGCCGCGGCTTTTTTCAATCCAGCATCGCCGCCGCCAATGGCCTCATGCTTGGCGCGGAATTCTTCCAGCACACGCGGCAAGGCATCCGGCTGCACGCCGTATTTGCGCGCGGCGGCGCGTAGCGCGAACAACCGCTCCTCCTTGCGCTCGAGCGTCGAAGGGTCGGCATCGAGCCGTGACAGGAACGCATCGAGCTCGCGCCGTGCTTCTTCCGTCTGGGCAAACGCCTGCTCCAGCGCCGCTTCGGCCGATGCGAGCGCCGGGCGCGCACTCTCATTCAAACGCGACAGGCGCTTTAGTGCGACTGCCAATGCATTCTCCGCACCACGCTCGCCACTCAGGGATTCAGAAGCCGCCGACACATCTTCCGCGATCTTGGTCGCGTTCTGTAACAGCACGCGCTCATTGGCGAGGGCTTCTTCCTCGCCCACTTCCGGCGCAAGCGAGGACAATTCATCGAACGCGGACTTTACATACTCGGCATCGGCTGCAGCTTCCGCCGCCATACGGCGCAGTTCAGCCTCGGCTTTGTGTGCCATATCCAGTTCGGCGAAGCGGTCGGCTACTTCGCGCGCCAGCGCCTCGTTACCGCCAAAGGCATCGAGCAGCACGCGATGGGTCGAGACATCGAACAGCCCGCGATCGTCGGTCTGGCCGTGCACTTCCAGCAGCGATCCGCCGAGATCTTTCA
>CAZCJI010000399.1:0-3065 GCA_964498625.1 uncultured Rhizobium sp. | reverse complement strand
CCTATGTCGGTCACTATCGCGCGGGCCCGGATTACGCCGTCGAGATCACCAAACAGGACGGGAAACTCTACAGCGCCACCAATGACGGCAAGCCGGTGGAGATCGAGGCCGAGCTTGCCGATGTACTGTTTACGCCCGGCGCCCCGCGCACGCGCAGGATTTTCCAGCGCGATGCGAAGGGCCATGTCACAGGATTCCTGAGCCGCCGCGAAGAACGCGACATCGTATTCACCAGGGAAAAATGAGGCGCGTCAGTGGCTGGTGCCGGGCGTGCCTGTTGCCATGTAATTCAGCCAGTCCTGGCTGGTTTTCATGCGGATCCAGTTCCGCTGCTCCGCGACTTTGGGAACATGCACATCGTCATTGTAGGCATACGTCATGATGATCTTCGCCGGGATGTCATAGCGCTCCGGCGTCTGCGAGATCTCCGTGCGCAGCGGCAGACCGGTCGCTTCCGAAATCCACACGCGGGATTTCATGTCGGGGCCCTGTTCATAGGAATAGACGAGCGCTTTCTGGCCATCGACATTCTCGGCGCCGTCGGCGCTGCAATCGGTGAAGCCCATATTGTGCGCCACGCTGCTCGCCGAACCGGCGCTGCGTTGATGGCGCGTGGCCTGTCCTGTCCGCCACACGCCTTTGACGAGCTGGAACATGCCGTTCTCGGTGAAGATGATCTGCGTGTTGAGCGTCGATCCGTTGGCATAGGTATCCATCCGGTCGCGCAGCAACCGCGCCTGATTCCATTCCTGCAGCTTGGCGTTTGCCACTCTCATGCAGGCATCCGACATCGGCGAGGCTTGAAGCGGCCCGGCGAATGCCATCGACGCCGCGAACGCGAAAGCCGTCAGAACTGAAGCGCGCATTTTGAGACCCTCCCTGGCCGCATTCAGGATACGCCTCCGAAACATTACACAAAACCAATGCCATCGCGACGTCACACGATTGTGTTGCGGCCGCCGGCACAATGGGCGGCCGAAAAGCGAACCCAGCATGTCCCTGAAATCTTTCCGGATTTGCGCCGGACGCAGGGGCGAAAAACGCAGTCTTGTGCTTTTCCGCCATGCGCCTATCTGGGAGAGTGCGGCGGGCGAGGAAACCTCATGGCTTATGTTCTTTACGGCGACACCGGATCGGGCGCATTCAGCGCGGAGGCCGTGTTGGCGGAGGCCGGCGCCCCTTATGATTTCAAGGTCGTGTCGCTGGAAAAGAACGAGCAACGCGAGCCTGCGTTTCTGGCGATCAATCCGAGCGGCAAGATGCCGGCGCTCAAATTGCCCGAGGGCCAGATCGTCACCGAGTCGCTCGCGATCCTTTTGACGCTGGCGGATCATTTTCCGAATGCGAAGCTGCTGCCGCCACAGGGAAGTCCTGCGCGCGCGCAGGCCTATCGCTGGCTCGCCTTCATGGCGTCGGAAATCTATCCGATGGTCGAGATTTCCGATTATCCCGAACGCTTCGTCACGAACGGCGATGCCGGGGCGCTGCGTCAGAAAGCGCGCGAACGCATCCGCGAGCGATTGCTGATCGTGGAGCGGATGTGCGACGGGCCGTGGTTTCTGCCTTACGGCTTTTCCATCGTCGATATCTACGCAGCCATGTTCAGCCGCTGGCGTGGCTCGATCGGCAAAGATTGGCTGGCGGAGGGGCACATCCCGAAGCTCGACAATCTCGCCACCGCCGTCTCCAAACGTCCGGCCATTGCGCCGGTGTGGCAGCGGCACTTTGGAGACCGCGCCTAGCTTCCTGTATGCTCGTTCGGGGCACGGAGGCGTATATGAGTACGACGAGACGGGTTGTCATCGGCGGTGCTGGCGCGTTGGTGCTCGCGGCAGCGGGGCTTGGCTATCGCGCCTGGGACCGCGGCGTCTTCGAAGCGGGTGAAGGCGAGGCCTTCGAGCCCTGGAAGAATTGGCGCGGCCAGCCCGGCGAAGGCGCGAAACAGCCGCTGCGCGCCGCGATCCTGGCGGCCAATCCGCACGACACACAGCCCTGGCTGTTCTCCGTAGCCGGCGATTCGATCACCGTCTTCGCGGACCGCGCGCGCAATCTGGGCAGTTTCGACCCGTTCCGGCGCGAGATGCAGTTGGGCATCGGTTGTGCGATGGAAAACCTGATGCGCGCGGCGGCGGTCTATGGCTATTCGATGAATGTGATTATTCACGGCGGCAAGCTGACGCCATCGCCGAAAAACGACCCGGTGCGCGTCGCGCATCTCTGGCTCGATGCCGCGCCGGCCGCGCGCGACCCGCTGTTCGAGGCGATCCCGCACCGTCATACCAATCGCGGGACTTATCGCGACAAAGCTGTGTCGCAGAAAATGTTGCTGCAGCTGATCGGGCTCGTATCCGACAACGAAGTGCAGGTTGCGTTCATCACCGATCCGCACGCGCGAAAGGATCTCGCGTCAACGATTGTATCGGCGACCGAGCGCATCATCGCCGATCCCGAAATGTCGGCCGACAGCGCACACTGGTTCCGGACCGGCAGGCGCGAAGTCGAGGCGCATCGCGATGGCATCGGCATCGACACGGCGGGGGTCTCGCCGTTGCTGGCTGCGGCGTCGAAGATTCTACCAGATCAGGACGCGGCGACCGCCGACAAATACTGGCTGAACATGACGCGCGATGTGCAGACCGTTGCGCCGGTGCTCGGACTCATCATGGTGCGCGACCGCTTCGATATGGGCAGCGCCATCGCCGCGGGCCGCGCGTGGCAGCGCCTGCATCTGGCCGCAACGTCGATGGGACTGGCGGCGCAACCTCTGAACCAGGCGGTCGAATGTGTGGATCGCAATGCGCAGCTGGGGCGAAGCGATACGTTCGCGCATACGCTAAAACAATATGCGCGCATGCCGGATTGGGACGCGACCTTCTGTTTCCGCCTGGGCTATGCAGAACGCGACGCGCTGCCGTCGGCGCGCAGACCGTTAAGCGATGTGATGGTGAACAACGCTTAAGCGTTTTCGAGAACGATTCCCTTCTCGGCGAGGAAGGGACCCAGTTCGCCCGCCTCATACATCTCGCGCAGGATATCGCAGCCGCCGACGAATTCGCCCTTCACAT
>CAZCJI010000398.1:0-3090 GCA_964498625.1 uncultured Rhizobium sp. | reverse complement strand
CACCGGTGCAGCAGGTGCTTCGCCGCGTCCGAGTTCTGGGTTCGATGGCAATTGGAACGTGACCTCCAACCTCGGCAATTTCGAGATCGATCTCCTGCTGGTTCACGGCAGCACGATGGGGGCCGAACTCAAAGGCAACCCCGGCCTCAACGCCGGGGCTCACGGCGTTCAGGCCGATGCGACACACGCCCAGCTGACTCTGAATCCGAACCCGCAGAACCACACGGGCTCGCTCGACCTAACCCTCAGCAGCGACGGCAATTCGATCTCCGGATCCGGTACGCTTTCGAATTTCGCCGTGACCCTGCAAGGCACCCGAATGACGGCCGCACACTAAAAATTGGGAAGGAAAATTGGGATGTTAGGCAGGCTGGTACTTCTCGCGACGCTTTTGGTGGCCTTATCCGCGAGCTCAGCCTTGGCGGAAACTGATTTTCCGATTGTCGGTGGACCGGGCAACGGTTCGTTCCAAGACCGCTGCCCTCCCGGCCAGTATTTGATCGGGATCAATGGTCGAGCGGGGTCTTGGGTGAACCAGATACAGGTGGTGTGCGCGGCCGTCACGCTGAACGGCAGCGGTCCCAACCATATCAATGTCGCTGGTGGCCGCTATGTAGGGCCTGGGAGAGGCGGCGCGGGCGGCGGCCTGACCGGCCAGAGCTGCTCGGGATTAATAGCGGGCATCTGGCCGCACATGACTCCCGGCAACCGGCAGGTCAAATACATCGACATCTGGTGTCAGGATCAGAACGGGTTTCGGCCCAACAACTCCATCCGCTTCAACACCTCTACCAATCCGTCTACGGACGTAAACGGCGGTGCCGACCAGCCGCATCCAGAGATTTGCCCAGGGCAGGATGCGGCGGTGGGACTGCAGGGGCGTTACGGTGCAGACCTCAATGCTGTCAGTCTAATCTGTGTCCCGCTCACGGCGCCGATGGCTGCGGCTGCGGTCCAGCCGCCACCGCAAAACAGCCGGCCAATCAAGATAACGGGGAGCGCGGCCGGAGCGCAAACGGCGCCCGACCAGGGGCCTGTATTCGTTCCCGATCCGAACACCGCCAACTTCCCGGCTGCGCCGCCAGCCCAGCGGGCGCTCATGCCCGGTCCGTTCTTTGGCGATTGGACAATCACGGCCGGCGACGGCACGACGTTCTCTGCCAGCATTCATCAGGTGTCAGGCGGATTGCAAAACCGTGTCACGGTCACATTCACGAGCCAGCCGCCACCCAATATGAAAGTCATCGGCGGCTACACTATGCAGGTAAAGAGTTACGTGCATCTCACGATCCTGATGGGTGGTCAGAAAGGCGATCTGGTGCTAACCGCTTCGCCCGACGGCAGAAGCTTCGCAGGGGTCGGTCACCTAGCCGACGGCACTGCGGTCAGCTGGAGCGGACAGCAAGCGCAGCCCGCCGACATCGGCGCGGCGCCACCTGCGGACACACCGCCTGGCGATACGCCTCCACCACAACCCAATCCGGGGGAGTAGCGACCATGCCGTCAAGACTGATTGGGAGACTTGGAATGAAACATGGTCTGAAAGTCTGGCTCGGCATCGCACTCGGTGCCGCCATCGCAATATTCGGCGCAATCGGGCCGGCCGCGGCGGACCGTCCGGGTACGCCCAATAACCTCACAGCCTATGACTGCAGCGTCGATATGTACGAAGACGGCACTGAGCAAGTCTGCGGCGTTTTCAAGAGCACTTCGACCGAAGAGGTGACTTACGACAGTGAGATCACCGAGAATGGCAAACCGGCCGCGCCCGGTCTAATAATGGGCTGCCAAAAAAAACCGCCTCAGTACCCACCCCCCGCTTGCGTCATATTTGGCACGAAGCATGATCATCAAGCTGTTGAGTACAATATCAGGCGCGCCAAGTTCGATACGGACTACTGCGTAAGATTCCGCGCGCGCCGCGTGAGCGACCAGATGGTATCAGATCTGTGGTCCAATCAAGCTTGTGTGCACACCGCACCTCTACCGCCGCCACGCAAACCCACGATAGCGGTGCGATATCTTGCTCCCGCGCCGGACACGCAGGGCGACATGACGCCGCCCGAGGTTGAGATCACTTTCGATCAAGTGAGCAATGCGACGGACCAACAAGTGCATTTCACACCGAACGGAGCCGTACCGAAGGGGAAAGGGTACAACGGCGTGTGGATCTATCGCGTTCCACCGGCCGTCCCGGACAGGAGCGACGATATTCTCACGATCAGCGTGTGCGACACGAATCCTGGCGGAAAGCTGTGCACCACCCGCGTCATCGACACCACGGCTCAGCGTGACGTGCAGATCGACGGCGCACTGCCGATCAAGGTCACCGGCGGGCCGCCGGGCCAGCCGCTGTCACCTCGCCCGACCTCCGGGTTCGATGGAATGTGGAACGTAACCACCGACCAGCAAACCGCCTTCACAATGAACATGATGCTGGTGAACGGTGCGAAGATGGGCGCCTTCACAACAACGCCCGATCCCGCCGACAAGCTCGACATGAGCGGACGACTGATCGACCCTACCCATGCGGAGTTCAGTTTTAAGGAGCCAGGCCACATAGTGTTCGGCACGGCCGTGGTGACCGGCACGCTCGGTATCACTCTATCCAATGACGGAAAATCCTTCATTGCGATCGCGCAGTATTCGAACAACACGACGAACGTCTGGCGTGGAACGAAGACCACGCCGGCCCCCGCGCGTTAGGAGCTGAAATGATGAAAGCTCGCGGCATCGCAGTTTCGATCATCGGCGTGGCCGCTACGTTTGTCGCCGCGCCGGCGCTAGCCGAGACGAACTTTCCGGTCATCGGCGGCTCCTTCAAGGTGGAGTCTTATCACGGGTCATAACGCGTCCGCATCATGCGGCAAACAGGGAATGTAGGATCAAATAAAAGGATCAACGATGAACTCAGCTCAACATAAATCTTCAGCCTTCGCGGCACTCCGCAAACGCCATTCGCGCGAAGTTCTGTTCGGACTCGCCACACTCCTCGTGGGTCTCTCTCCAACCGTGGCGCAGGCCGCTTGTCGCGAAGGGTTCTGTGTAAGTGGCACTGACCAGAACGGCGTTCACACTGTGACCTTCAGT
>CAZCJI010000397.1:0-3091 GCA_964498625.1 uncultured Rhizobium sp. | reverse complement strand
CAACGAAGACGTGCTGCGCTACATCACCGTGAAGGTCGATGCGTTCGAGCAATCCTCGAACAAGAACCGCCGCGACGACAACAAGACCGAAACAACCGAAACCGAGGAGACCGCGTCATGAGCAGTGCCGGATCCCGCGGCGGCGATGGCGACAAACGCCGCCCCTTCTTCCGCCGCAAGAAGACATGCCCGTTCTCGGGCGCCAATGCGCCGAAGATCGACTACAAGGATACGAAACTTTTGCAGCGCTTTATTTCCGAGCGCGGCAAGATCGTGCCCTCGCGCATTACAGCCGTGTCCACGGGCAAGCAACGCATTCTGGCCAACGCCATCAAGCGCGCGCGCTTCATGGCGCTCCTGCCCTACGTCGTGAAGTAGGAGAACGGCCATGCAAGTGATCCTGCTCGAAAGAGTCGAAAAACTCGGCCAGATGGGCGACGAAGTCCGTGTGAAGGACGGCTTCGCGCGCAACTACCTGCTGCCACAGAAGAAGGCGCTGCGCGCCAACAAGACCAACCGCGAATACTTCCAGACCCAGAAAGCGCAACTCGAAGCGCGCAATCTGGAGCGCAAATCGGAAGCCCAGAAGATCGCCGACAAGCTCGAAGGCAAAACCTTCGTGCTGCTACGTCAGGCGGGCGATCGTGGCCAGCTCTACGGTTCGGTAAGCCCGCGCGATATTGCGGATATCATCACCGCCGGCGGCTTCACCGTGAACCGCACGCAGGTTCCACTCGACAAGGCGATCAAGGACATCGGGCTTGTACCGGTGAGCGTCGTGCTGCATCCGGAAGTCCGTGTCGCCGTGACGATCAATGTTGCCCGCACCGAGGACGAAGCCGAGCGCCAGGCGCGCGGCGAAAACGTCCTCGCTGAGCAGGACGAGGCGGAAGAAGCAAGAGTCGCCGCCGAAGAACTGTTCGAGGAAGGCGCCGGCCCGAAAGAAGAGGGCGAGGAAGCCGAAGGCGAAAAGGCCGAGGCGTAACTTTCCTGATATCGATATGAAGATGGCCGGCCCAAACGCCGGCCATTTTTGTTTTGAAGAATCAGTTCAGTGCTTCGACGTCAGCGCTTTCTCAAGAGCGCGCTCATCGGGCTCGACGATCGGCGCGCGAACGGCCAGGACGTTATCGGTCCATTCGAACACGAACGTACCGAGGATTATGTTGGCCTTTTCGCCGTCATCGGATAACGGCGTCAGCAACGCGTCGAATGTTTTGGCGCGTTGGGCGTAGATCGCGCCCGCGCCGCGAATCCGCAAAGGCTTGCGATCTGCGATCACCCGGCGATATACGGCGATTGTGCGCTCGACGGTATCTTGCCCGAATACGCCAAGCACGCTGCTCATCAACATGCCGGTCGGATTGCCCGCGAAATATTGCTGCAACTGGCTTCCCACCAAGCGATAGCGGAAGTCCTGTCCGTCCCCGATCACATCAGCAAGCAGGATGTTCGGCAAATAGGCTTTCATGTCGGCGGGTGCGATATCCTGGCGCCGAGGCATGGCGGCCGCACCGCGTTGCGTTTGCCAATAGTCGCGAACGAACGCGAGTATCGCTGGCTCGCGGATCGCCGGGTTGAAGTCGGTATCAGGATCGGTCATCGGACTTCCATGGTCGCCCGCTGTCGGACCATATTCGGCAAGTCTTACAGAAGATTGTCAAACGACATCGCAAATCCGCACAATTCTCCACTTTTGCGGGTGTCTTGGTCCCTCTTATTAGCAGGTGCAGCATAGGCTATACTTGTCGGCTCCGGCGGCCAGCCGGCTCTGGCAAGGAGTGCTCCAATGTCCGTCGTCGCCGATATCAAACGCGTTACTGTTCCCGAGATTCGTGCGCACAAGAATGCAAAACCGATCGTCTGCCTGACCTGCTATCACGCGCATACGGCGCGGCTTCTCGACAACCATGTCGACCTGATGCTCGTCGGCGACAGCCTGGGCATGGTGATGCATGGCATGGAGAACACGCTCGGCGTCACGCTCGACATGATGATCACCCATGGCAAGGCCGTAATGCGCGGCTCGAACCGCGCGCTGGTCGTCGTGGACATGCCATTTGGTTCTTATGAGGAAAGCCCGCAGGTCGCGTTCCGCAACGCCCACCGCGTAATGGCAGAAACCGGTTGTACGGCAGTGAAGATGGAAGGCGGCGCGCGCATCGCTGAACAAATCCGTTATCTGACGGAGCGCGGCATCCCCGTCATGGGGCATATCGGGCTGACACCTCAGAAAATCCAGATTTTCGGTGGCTTCAAAACCCAAGGCCGTACGGAAGCCGAATGGCCGGAAATTGAAGCGGATGCCCAAGCCGTCTCGGAGTCCGGCGCGTTTTCCGTCGTGCTTGAAGGGATGGCGGAGCCATTGGCGGCAAAGATCACCGGGCAGGTCTCGATCCCCACAATCGGCATCGGCGCGTCCGCGGAATGCGACGGCCAGATCCTGGTTATGGAAGACATGTTGGGTCTCAACCCGAACCCGCCAAAATTCGTCCGCCAATACGCGAATCTCGGCCCGGACATCGAAGCGGCCGTCAAAGCCTATGCGGTCGATGTGCGTGAGAGGCGTTTTCCGGGTAAGGAAAACGTCTACACCATGAAAAAGACCGGCTGACGGGCCTTACCGATAAGCAAGTTGCCATTGTGGGCCGGTCCGTCTAATTATCCCGGCCTGTCAAAGGTTTGCGTGGGGATAGCCCCGCGCCTCGCCCAAAAAGGAACGCGGCTGTGTCCGACATCTTCCACGAAGTCGAAGAAGACGTTCGCCGCGAACGGCTCGAAAAACTCTGGAAGCAGTACGGCGATTATGCCATCGCTGCGGTTGCGGTGGTCATCATCGCGGTTGCAGGGTTCAAGTTCTGGCAACGCTACGAATTGCAGCAGCGAACGAACGCTTCGGCCGCTTTTTTCGCGGCGCGGCAGATGGCCTCTCCCGGTAACAGCTCGGCGGCCGCTTCAGCCTTCGCCAATCTGGCGAAGACCGGACCGAGCGGCTACGCAGAAGTCAGTCAGCTCGCCGAAGCTGACGCACTAAATATCGCCGGCAATCGCAGCGACGCGCTGGCGCTATACAGGAAAATCGCTGAGAAGA
>CAZCJI010000396.1:0-3092 GCA_964498625.1 uncultured Rhizobium sp. | reverse complement strand
GAGGCCGTCATGCACCACGGCTGCGCAAATGGTGAAATGCGGCTTGTTCTTGATGAAGGCTACCGTGCCGTCGATCGGATCGACGACGAAAACGGTTTCGGCTTTGAGCCGCGCCGGGTCGTCGTCCGTCTCTTCCGAAAGCCACGCGTAGCTGGGCCGTGCGGCGCGCAAACGTTCGTTCAGGAACCGGTCGACGGCGAGATCCGCTTCGGTCACCGGGCTACCCTGCGCCTTGCTCCAGCGCTTGTAGCTTCCGCCGAAGAAGCTGCGGGCGATGCCGCCTGCTTCCCGCACTGTCGCTTCCAGCAGCTTCAGGTCGGCCACGGTATCAGGCACCGGCAACCGTCATTCCATCGACGCGAATCGTCGGCGCGTTCGTGCCGTAGCGAAACACGAGATCGTTCGCTGGAACGAGGTTCAGGAACATGTCCTTGAGGTTTCCGGCGATGGTGACCTCCGCAACCGGATAGGAGATCTTGCCGTTCTCGATCCAGAACCCCGATGCGCCGCGACTGTAGTCACCGGTCACGCCGTTGACACCCATGCCCATCAGATCAGTGACATAAAAGCCGGACTTGATGTCGGATATCAGCGAATCGGGCGTGTGCTGGCCCGCCTCCATATAGAGATTGGTCGACGCGGGGGAGGGTGGTCCACCGGTGCCGCGCGCCGCATGGCCTGTGGTTTGAAGGCCGAGCTGACGCGCACTGGCTGAATCGAGCAGCCAGGTGGTCAGGACGCCGTTCTCGATCAGGTTCCGGCGTTCATTGGCAACCCCTTCGCCGTCGAACGGTTTGGAGCGCAGGCCGCGGGCGCGATGCGGGTCATCGACAATATTGATTCCCGCAGCGAAGACCTTTTGCGCCAGGCGATCCTTCAGAAAGCTCACGCCGCGCGCAATCGACGCCCCGGAAATCGCACTCGCCAGATGGCCGATCAGGCCAGCGGACGCGCGAGGATCGTAAACAATGGGGACCGCCTGTGACTGAGCCTTGTGAGGGTTGAGTTTCGCGACCGCACGCTCGCCCGCGCGTTTGCCGATCACGTCAGCTCCGTCCAGGTCGGCCGCATGACGGGCGCTCGTGCTGTCGTGATCCATCTGCATGTCGGTGCCTTCGCCGGCGAGAACGGCAACACCAACCGAATGGTTCGTGCCCACGTAACGCCCGAAGAAACCGTCGCTTGTCGCGAGCGCGACGGCGCTACGGCCGAAGCTGGCGCCACCGCCTTCGGAGTTGGTGACGCCCTTGACCGCCATTGCGGCCGCTTCCGCATCACGCGCGCGCTCGATCAGCGTATCCGCCGAAGGCTCTGTGTGGTCTTCGAGATCGAGGTTGGGAATCTGCTTTGCAAGACGTTCGCGTGGCGCCAGCCCCGCGTATTTGTCTTCCGGCGCGAGCTTCGCCATGGCCACAGCACGCGGCGCCAGAGCTTCAACTGCTTCTCGCGAGAAATCGGTCGAGGAGATAAACGCGACGCGCTGCCCCACGAAGACGCGCAAACCGAGATCGGCGCTTTCGGCGCGTTCGATGTCCTCAAGCTTGCCGAGCCGATAAGAGACATTGGCGGACACGCTTTCCACCAGCAGCGCGTCGGCCGTGTCGGCGCCGGCCGCCTTGGCGGCGCGGATCAGTTGATCGAGGACGTCCTGTGGTTTCGGCTTGGTCATGGGGGTTTTATTGGACTGCCGCCGTCCCCGGCGCAAGTCCCATAAAACCTAGCAATTCAATGGGGTTGCTTGCCCGCTGCCCCATGAGTCATGGGGCGAGCCTGACCCTGGACTGCCGCAGGCTGGTCGTCGTCTTTCGTGGGCTCCATGGAGATGACGACGGGAGAAGGGGATAGGTAAATCGCCTGCTCCTTATAGGCGATGTACAGGTGCCATTGGCGCAGAACGCTCATTCCCAGAAGGAGATCGCCGAAGCCGGCTTTCGCAGCCGTGGGTGGGGGAAGGCGCGAACCTCCCTTCATGCTGTCGTTTTGTTCGCCCATTTTGTTGCGCATCAAGTCCGGGATCAGGCGCACGGTAGGATTCGCGATGACGATGCCGTCCATCGATAGCGCGTTGAAGCGATGGAAATAGGTCTTGATGTCTGGTGAACTCAACAATCTTCCGAACTCGGGTGTGTTCGCGTCACCGGGCTTTAAGCCAAAGTCGCTCTGTGCGAGATCGAGATTCAGCACTGTGTGGATAGCACCGGTATCCAGAATCGCGGTGAGGTCTTTGCCATCGAGATTGACCGGCACCACAATGTGGTTGCTCGAGTCCAGTTTCATGGGAACGATGCTGACCGTATTCGCGGGCCACGGCACAGCCTTGCCATCGCAATGGTCCTGTGAATACAGGCTGAATTTCATGTTCGCGAAATCGATTTCCACGTCGTAGCTGCGCAGCAGGTTCGGGGCCAGAATTCCCGCCACTTCACCAACATCATCCGCCAGGCCGCCATCATCAGGCTGCATCATGAAGTCGACGGAATCGGTATAGAGGTTGCCCAGCCCGAACGATGTGTGTGCGGCCATATAGGTCGTATTGCCCGACACGCCGATGATTTCGAACCGTGTGTGGCGGGTAGGTAGCTTCAGCTGGTTGGCGGCCTCCGTCGTTACGACACTGAAGTAGCCGCCGGTATCGACCATCATCCATTTGTGAATCTGATTGATCTTGACGGGAACGTAGATTCGTCCGTCGTCGCCGAGTTTCATGTCCACGGTCGTGATTGCTTGGGCCGGAGGACAGATAGCTTCCGCGTGCGCGGACGCAACACCGCCGCCCGCGAAAAGCAGGACGCTCAAAAGCTTCAGGGCACGCATGGCGTCACGGCGACCTCGAACGTCCGGCCAGTCTAGTCCCTGTCCGGTGGATTGCAATGTTGTCAGGAGATGTAGCCCTGGCGACTCAATCGTCTGGTGCTCGAAATCGCTATTTTGTGAGCGCTTTCAGCGCCTGGTCATGGCTTGGCGGCGTTGGCGGGCGTCACGTAGAGCGCCTTTTCCCCGTAAGCGATATAGAGGTGGAGTCGACGCAGCACCGTCATACCCAGGACCACGTCATTCGTGTCGATACTGCCCAGCTGGTTCTCATAGAGCAG
>CAZCJI010000395.1:0-3095 GCA_964498625.1 uncultured Rhizobium sp. | reverse complement strand
GTATTCGGATCGGCGACCGCCGAGACGTCTGCTTCCATGCGCTTGGTGCAGGTTGGATCATGCTGCCAGGTCGGCTTCGCATAGACCTTGCTGCAGCCGCTGCCGGCATCAGACCACACCGTTTCGTTCCAGCCACGGCTGTTCGATGCCGTGACGAGATGCGTTCCGCCGACCGCCGTTACGTGCGGGGATGTCGCCGGGAATTGCGGGCCTGCCGCATAACCGTCGTCGCCGGAACTCGCCGTGATCGCGACGCCGGCATGATTGTAGGACGACTCATAGCTGTTCGTGCCAGACTCGCTGCCACCATAAGAGTTGGAGATCGCGTGCGCGCCTTGGGCCGCCGCCGTATTTTCAGCGGCTGCGAGATTTGCATAAGACGCCGAAGTCGCTTCGATCAGATAGATTTTGCAGCCTGGGCACATGGCGCTCGCCATATCCAGATCGAGCGCGGATTCCTGCGCCCAGCCGGTGTTCTGCGCCGGGTAGCTGCCTTGCACGCCGTTCTGGTTCAACTTCTTGAAGCAGCCATTCGCCGTTGTGCAAGCGCCAAGACCGAATTGCGAACGATAGACACCGAGATCCGATTCGGCATTCGTATAGCCGTAGGCATCCACGATGGCGACGATCGTTGAGGAGCTTCCGTTCGTCGTGATGTTGTAGGCGCTGTGGAGATTGGCCGGGCTGTAACCGGAAATGTCCGGATTGGCTTTCGCATGAATATGGCCCGAAGCGTCGCTGACGATGCGCGCATGGCATCTCGCGGCATGACCCGCGACGGGCCCGCAGGCCGCAATATGATAGGTATTTCCGGACCGCTGCACGTCCAGTGCGTTCGCACTGGCAGAGCAGAGTACGGCAAAAGCACTCAACAAGCTTGCTGATAACAGTCGATGCATGAGTTTCTCCTGTTTCCCCGAGTGGAGCCCCGGCTGGCAACAGGTAACAGATTTGTGATTGCGGGTGTAGCGGCGCGTTCGATGATTGCGGTTTTAGCGCGATAAAGAGTTCGAAAAGCTCCGATGCTTTGATTCAAATATTATGAATCGAAAAGTCCTCTGTTCTCTCGATACTTACGCAAAAAAACAGCGGCCTGACTTTTCGTCAGACCGCTGCTGTTTACAAGGTTCCGGCGAATATCAGCGCTTCGAGAACTGGAAGCTGCGGCGGGCCTTGGGCTTGCCGTACTTCTTGCGCTCGACAGCGCGCGGATCGCGGGTCAGGAAGCCGCCCGGCTTCAGCGCCGCGCGCAGCGTGGGCTCGTAAGCCACGAGCGCGCGACTGATGCCGTGGCGCACCGCGCCGGCTTGCCCGGAGAGACCGCCGCCCTTCACGGTGACGATAACGTCAAACTGGCCATCGCGGTTCGTCGCGATCAGCGGCTGGCGCAGGATCATGCGCAGCACGGGACGTGCAAAGTATACCTTCTCGTCGCGATCGTTGATGATGATCTGTCCGCGGCCCGGCTTGATCCATACGCGCGCGACCGATTCCTTGCGGCGGCCGGTCGCATAGGCGCGGCCCTTGGAGTCGCGCTTCGTCGCGCCCTGCTCCGATGCCTGGCCTGACGGTGTTTGCGGCTTCGCCTTGATGAGCGTCGATTTCAGATCGCCAAAGCCTTTGGTCTCTTCCGCCATGATCAGGCCACCTTCTTTTTGTAGTTATTGTTCTTGGGATTCAGCGACGCGACGTCGAGCGTCTCGGGCTGCTGCGCCTCATGCGGATGCTCCGTACCCGGATAAACACGCAGGTTCGAGAGCTGGCGACGCCCGAGCGGTCCGCGCGGGAGCATGCGCTCCACCGCCTTCTCCACCACGCGCTCCGGGAACTTGCCGTTTAGGATCGCGCCCGCGGTGCGCTCCTTGATGCCGCCGATATAGCCGGTGTGGTGGTAGTAGACCTTCTTCTTCAGCTTGTCGCCGGTCAGCAGCACCTTGGCCGCGTTGACGACGATGACGTTGTCGCCGCAATCCATGTGCGCCGTGAACGTCGGCTTGTGCTTGCCGCGCAGACGCAGCGCGATGATCGAGGCGAGACGGCCGACGACGAGCCCTTCGGCGTCGATCAGGATCCATTTCTTCTCGATCTCGGTCGGCTTTGCCGAGTAGGTTTTCATAAGCATTTCTCCATGACCCGGCGGCGAAGCGCCGGAAGGCGCGCGATGTAGCGGCCCAAATAGGAATGGTCAAGGACAATGGCCAGAAAATCATGCATAATCAGGCAGATTTCGATAACGGTATTATAGTACCGTATGAAAGGGCAAGGTTTTGGCGGACAAGAAGGCTGCCGGCGACATCCGGGTAGGCATTGGCGGCTGGACCTTTGAGCCGTGGCGCGGCGGCATGTTCTACCCCAAGGGCCACGCACAGGCGCGCGAACTCGAATATGCCAGCCAAAAGGTCACAAGCATCGAGATCAACGGCACATTCTATGGCTCACAGAAGCCCGCGAGCTTCATGAAATGGTTCGAAGAGACGCCGGACGATTTCGTCTTCTCGATGAAAGCGCCGCGCTTCGCCGTAAACCGCCGCATCCTTGCCGAAGCCGGGCCGTCGATCGACAAGTTCTTCACCAGCGGCGTACATCATCTGAAACAGAAGCTCGGCCCGATCCTGTGGCAGTTCGCGCCGCATAAAAAATATGAGCCGGACGATTTCGCGAAATTCCTCGACCTGCTCCCCAGGACTGTCGAAGGATTGAAGCTGCGTCACGCCATCGAAGTCCGCCACGAAAGTTTCCTGGTGCCGGAGTTCATGGCGCTGCTGCGCAAGCACAACGCCGCCATTGTTTATGCTCACCACGACGAGTACGCAGAGGCGGCCGATGTCACCGCCGACTTTGTCTACGCGCGCCTGCAGTCCACCGCCGCGAAGGTCGAGACCGGCTACACCACCGCCGATCTCAAGAAATGGAAGGTACGCGCCGAAGACTGGTCACAAGGCAAATCGCCGAAAGATCTGCCGGTCATCGCGAAACCGGCAAAGCCGGTAAAGACAGATGTGTTTATGTATTTCATCTCTGGCGCCAAGGAGCGCAACCCGGCGGCCGCGCAGGCGCTGATCAAGGAACTGGGCAAGTAGCGATCCGACCACTGA
>CAZCJI010000394.1:0-3098 GCA_964498625.1 uncultured Rhizobium sp. | reverse complement strand
TTCACAGCGGACGGCGTGTTCGAGAACTGGTGGACGCCGGAGGACCTGAAAGCCTTCCAGGCGAAGCAGGCTGCCCTCGGCGCACAATACGACTCCTATGAGCCGTTGCCGGGACTGCACATCAAGGGCGACAACACGATGGGCGAAAACATTGCCGACAACGCCGGCATTGCGATCGCTCTGAAAGCCTATCACATCTCGCTGGGCGGAAAGCCGGCGCCGGTGATCGACGGCTTCACGGGCGACCAGCGCTTCTATCTGGGCTTCGGCCAGATCTGGCGTGGCAAGCTGCGCGATGAAGCCTTGCGTCAGCAAGTGCTCTCCAACGAGCACAGCCCGCCGCAATTCCGCGCCATCGGCGCTCCCCGCAACCAGAACGAATGGTACGATGCGTTCGGCGTGAAGCAGGGCGAGAAATACTACCTGCCGCCCGATCAGCGCGTGCATCTCTGGTAGCAACCACGACAGGGCGTCGCGATATCTCGCGGCGCCCTTTTTCTTTTTCGGGGGATTTCACATGATCAAGCTGCTTCGCATCGCCGCGCTTTGCACGGTAGCACTTCCCGCCCACGCCGCCGGCCCCGCGGTGCCGCCCTGGGGTGTCGATCTTTCGTACATCGATAAGAGTGTTGCACCCGGCCAGGACTTCTTCGTCTACGCCAATGGCGGCTGGCTCAAGACCGCCGAGATTCCGGCGGACCGCACCTATGCCGGCGTGAACCTCGAGATCAACAAGCAAAACGAAGCCAAGCTCAACGATATCGTTTCCGATCTGCACAAGAAAACATCGCTGACGGACGAAGAACGCAAACTGCGCGACTTCTATGACGCGGTCGTCGATGTGACAGCCATCGAGGCGGCGGGCCTTTCCCACGCGCAAGGTGACCTGGATCGCATTGCCGCCATCAAAACGCTTTCCGACGTCGCCGCCGAAATGGGCACGCCGAGTCTCAGTCTCGACGGCCCGTTCGGCGTCTATCTGGGCATCGACGACAAGCACCCTGACCGCTACTCGGTCAATCTCTATCAATCGGGCCTGGGCCTGCCCGACCGCGATTATTACCTTCGCGACGATAAGGAGATCGCGGATACGCGCGCGGCCTACAAAAAGTATCTGGCGCAGATGCTTTCCTTTATCGGCACAGCCAATGCCGACGCGCGCGCCGACGCGGTCTTCAAGCTCGAAGAATCCATAGCGCAGGCGCACTGGCCGGCGGAGGACCGCCGCGACGCCGAGAAGACTTATAACCCGATGAAGATTGCCGATCTCGAAGGCATGGCGCCGGATTTTCCGTGGCGCGCATTCCTCGGCGCGGGAAGCGTTCCCATGACATCGCCGAGAGGCGAGCGGATGGTGATCGTCGCCGAGCGATCGGCCTTCCCGAAGCTCGCCGTGATCTTCAAGGCGACGCCGGTAGCGGTGTGGCGCGACTATCTCACGACCCGTTATCTGCATTCCTTCGCCGCCTATCTCCCCAAGAAGTTCGACGACGCGGACTTTGCCTTCTACGGTTCGGTGCTCGCAGGCAAGACGGCGCAGCTCGACCGCGCAACGCGCGCGCTGCACCTCCTCGATGAAGACATGGGTGAGGCCCTGGGAAAGGTCTACGCGCAGAAATATTTTCCGCCGGAAGCCAAGGCCAAGGCCGACACGCTGGTCCACAACCTTCTCCAGGCCTATGCAGAAGACATCAAGACGCTCGACTGGATGACACCCGCAACGCGGGCGAAGGCGCTTGAGAAGCTGTCAACATACTTGCCCAAGATCGGTTATCCCGATCATTGGCGCGACTATTCGGCGCTGCGGATTTCGGCCAACGATCCGGTGGCCGATGTCAAGAACGCTTATGCGTTCGAATGGAACCGCAGGATCGGCCGGATCGACGGACCGGTCGACCGTACCGAGTGGGGCATGAGCGTTCCCACCAACAACGCCTACTACAACCCCACACTCAACGAAATTGTGTTTCCGGCCGGAATTCTTCAGCCGCCCTTCTTCGATGCCGATGCCGACGATGCCGTCAACTATGGCGAGATCGGCGCTACCATCGGCCATGAGATCAGCCATGGCTTCGACGATCAGGGATCGAAATACGATGGCAACGGCGTCTTGCAGAGCTGGTGGACCGATGTGGACCGCAAGAACTTCGACGCGCGCACCGCGGCGCTGGCAGCGCAATATGACGCCTATGAGCCGCTGCCCGGCATCCACATCAACGGCAAGCTGACCCTGGGCGAGAATATCGCCGATCTCGCGGGACTGGTGATCGCTTTCAAGGCCTATCACATCTCGCTGCATGGAAAGCCCGCGCCGGTCCTCAACGGCTACACCGGGGATCAGCGGTTCTATATCGCCTACTCGCAGAGCTGGCGGCAGAAGAACCGCGACGCAACCGAGCGCGCACGGCTCCTGTCGAACCCGCACAGCCCAGAAGATTATCGCGTCAATGGCGTGGTGCGGAACGACGACGGCTGGTACGCCGCGTTCCCGGATATCAAGCCGGGCGACAAGTACTATCTCGCGCCCGACAAGCGCGTGCGGTTGTGGTGAGCTAACGCTTCTTCTTTGAGCGAGCAGGCGTTGCCGCGCGGACGCGCTTCGCCTGCTTTTTCTTTGTGGTCGCAGAATTGGCGGCCACCGACAGCGCGGTTCGCGCCCACACCGCCAGTTCTTCAGGATCGTCATAGAGGCGATCGGGCATCGCATACCAGTGGGTCTCGACCGTCTCGCCGGTGCTGCGCTTTTCAAACGTGAACGGCCTGCACTTCTCCGCAAGGAAGGCCTTGCGCGTCTCCGCATCCGTCGTGAAGTAGAGGATGTCGTCGAACACCGCACCGATCATGATGTCGCCGGCATAAATCCCTTCGCCGCCAAAAAAACGCTTGAGCGCGATCGGGCCAAATTCGCAAAACAGATCGTCGAAACGGTGTGGGTCGTTCATCGCGCAGCGTCGTGATGGCGGCTGCCTACGCTTGCCCCATCCGGTTCCAGGCGTCCAGTCCCGCAACCTTGTAGGCCTCGGCGAGCGTTGGATAGTTGAACGTGTTCTCGACGAAGAAATCCACCGTGCCGTGCAGGTTGATCACCGCCTGGCCGA
>CAZCJI010000393.1:0-3105 GCA_964498625.1 uncultured Rhizobium sp. | reverse complement strand
CGCGCGCAGCAGCTCCGGCAGAAGGGAGAGCGGCATGCGTCCGGCTTTCGCCACGATCTATCCCCGCAAGGCTGCGATATTGGCGGCGTAGTGCGCCGCACCACCCTTGAACACGGATGTCCCGGCCACCAGCACATTCGCGCCGGCGGCGATAGCCTGCTTTGCCGTCTCCGGCGTGATGCCGCCGTCAACCTCGAGCGCGATATTCCGGCCGGTTTTCGCGATCAGCTTCGCGGCGGCTTCGATCTTCTTGAGCTGGCTCGAAATGAACGATTGTCCGCCGAAACCGGGATTGACGCTCATGATGAGCACGAGATCGACCAGATCGATCACATTGTCGAGCGCGTCGACAGGCGTTCCCGGATTGAGCACGACGCCTGGCTTCTTGCCGAGCGAACGGATCAGCTGAAGCGTGCGGTGGACATGCGGGCCTGCTTCCGGATGAACCGTCAGGCCGTCAGCACCGGCATTCGCGAAGTCTTCGACATAGGGATCCACCGGCGAGATCATCAGATGCACGTCGAGCGGCTTTTTCGCATGGGGTTTTATCGCTTTGACGACGGCAGGCCCGATGGTGATGTTCGGCACGAAGTGACCGTCCATCACATCGACATGGATGAGATCGGCACCAGCCTTCTCGATCGCCTCGACCTCCGCACCCAAGCGCGCGAAATCGGCGGACAGAATGGACGGCGCGATGCGAACGGGTAAGGCCATGGCGTCTCATGAGTGCCGGATTCTCGGCCCTCTCGCAAGGTAAAGTCAGGCGGCCTTTGCGCGCCTGCGTGGAAGGATTTCGGTTCCGGAGGATGCCACTAACAGCAGCACGAGAGTCGGCAACCAGACGAGTCGCGACTGATAGCGCGAATGGGGCCCGGAGAAGACGCCGCAAATGAACGCATTGCCCAATAGAGCGATCAGAACAAAGGCCGGGAGGACCGCATTGTTCCATTCCTTTTCGCGCCAGGCGCGGCGCAGAAGAAGAAACACGCCGGCAATGGACAGAATCGCGACCGGCACATGCAGCAGGTTCAGCGGCAGGAACCAGATATCGCCGCGTTGCTGATAAGCATGGGTGTAGCCGTCCATTTGCTTGGGAATCGTATGCTCGAACTCTCGATCGAGAACCCATTCCTGCGGCTCGATGCCGTCGCCGGTCGCCACCGCGAAGAATTCCAGAAGCGTATCGATTCCGGCCCACGCCGCGTTTGCGAGCGGATAGCGCTGCAGGCTCAGCGCCGCCAGATGCGCCGATTCGGCCTCGAGTTTGCGGAACCCGCCTAACCGCGCGAACGGGCTGATCTTCTCTTCCCAGAGATAGGCATCCGCGCGATGCGGGAGACCGTCCTTGTACGGACAGATTTTGTAACCGGCTGCAGGGCAGTCCGTATCCAGTACCGGCTTGATCAGGCCGTCCTGCATCATGCGGGCTTCCAGAAAAACCGAGCCGGCCTTGCTGAAGAAGACCTTGTGCGTGAAATCGTAGTTGCAGGCGAACACGATCGCAAAAGCGATGGCGCAACTTGCGACCGGAGCGAGAAGCGATGGCTTCGGGATATTGTTTGCACGAAACGCAATCACAGCGAACCGCATGACAATCAATGCGATCAGCAATCCGACCGACAGGCCCAAATGCGAGGAGTGCGTCGCCGCCGCGAAGGCCGCACAGAGCACAAGCAGAAGCGCGCGAAAGAATCGGAGATCGCGGATGTGGAATGCGAGCAAGTAGATCGCCATGGCCGTGACTGCGACGAAGCAATCCGGCTCGATCTGCGCGGCATACCAGGGAAGGCCTGTCGCCAGCGTGAGGATTAGGCCGATGACAAGAAACGTCCAAAGCGACAGCTTCGGGTTCAGCGCGCGCGCGAACTCTGTCATCGTGAACGCGACGATCACACATTGCACGAATGCGACGTACCAGAGGCTCTCCGGTCCGCCCGCGTATTTCAGAAACAGCGAATAGACCGTCGAACGTTCCGGAATGAAGATGTGGCCAAAGCCTTCAAGCACATAGGCGCCGGTATCGTAGAAGATGATCGGAAAGCCGTTCACAAACGCCGCCAGCATCAGCACCGGCACCAGCAGAACGATGGCCGCGACTTCGTTGTGGGGACGGCTTAGCGGCGCATCGGGCAGCGGCAAGCGCGCGCGCCAGACACGCCGCAACCCCTCGCCAGCAACCCGCGATTCGCTCATTCCCTCAAACTCACTGCCCGCCCGGAAAGCCCCTTTTGCCGGATGGAGGTCAAAAGCGCAAAGCGTCAGAATGACCTTGGTAACCGGCTGATCCGGCTCATGTCCGACAACCCCGAAATCACCTTTAGACCCTTGGTGGAGGCCGACTTTCCAGCCTTCACGGATTGGCTGAACCGGCCCCATTTGCGGCGGTATTTCCAGAAAAAGCCGATTTCCCTGAGCGAAGTGATCTCCAAATACGGCTCAAGAGTCCGCGGCGAGACGCCGACACGCTGCCATCTGGCGCTGCTGGATGGACGGCCGTTCGGCTACCTGCAGTGCTACCGGATCGCGGCCTATCCAGACTGGGCTGCCCTTATCGGCGAGGCCGACGGCATCGGCGTGGATCTCCTCATCTTTGAACCCGACCTGATCCTCAAAGGCCTCGGGCGCGCGATGCTGAGCGCCTATCTGCGCGATATCGCCTTCCTGCTGTTCCCGGATGAGCAGCGCTGTTTCATCGGACAGGAGAACGAGAACGTCGCCGGCTGGCGGACATCCGAGTCGGTCGGATTTCACTATGTGCGCGACTTTGTCGAGGACGGCGCGCCGAGTCGTTTGCTGGTGCTCGAACGCGGCGAAATGGCGGAATCCCGCGGTTGACTTGGGGGTGTCGAAACCTACACTCCGGCTCGGTTCATTACCCCGGTTCTTGAGGGATTTCATGGCGGAAAACCCGCAAAAGCCCCGGCGGCCTCGTCCGCTTTCCCCGTTCTTCACGATCTATCGCTGGCCCGTGACGATGGCGACCTCCATCACCCATCGTGTGACCGGCGTCGGCCTCGCACTCGGCTCCATCGTTGTTGCGTGGTGGTTGATTTCCATCGCGAGCGGCCCGGAAGCCTATGGGATGTTCAACACGGTGGCTGC
>CAZCJI010000392.1:0-3140 GCA_964498625.1 uncultured Rhizobium sp. | reverse complement strand
TGCAGGATTTTGGCCGCATTCACGGATCGCGCTTCGGCGAAGGCATGACGGCGGCTGGTACGCAGGCGCTGGCGGGAGCAAGCGCAAGGCTGGCGCAGTTCGGCGCAGACGCGGCGCACACGCAGCAGATCGTTGTCGGCGAGATCACGCAGTTCGTGACGCGCGCCTCGCTGACGATGGCTTTCGAGGACGTCTATTTCCTGATGGCGGCCATGTTCGTCGTCGCGCTTCTCATCGTGCCGTTCTGCAAGACCGTCGTACTCAGCGACGCCCCCGCGGTGCACATCGAATGACTATTGCGGTGCGGGCCCCTGCGTCACGCGCACCAGATCGTCGGGCCGCAGCCACTTCTTGAACGCGGTCTGAACCTCGGCCGGCGTCAGATCGATGATGCGCTGCGCCGCATGCGCCGGCTCGTCGAGCGGCAAATCAAGCTCGCGACGCCCCAGGATTCCGCGCGCGATATCGGCGATACTGTCCTCACCGAGAGGAATCTGACGCAGCAGTAACATTTTCGACCGCAGCAACTCGTCATCCGACGCTGGCGCTGTCTGCATCGCCTTGATGTCGTTCACAACCATGGCCGCCGCCTTGCCGACATTCTGGGGGTCGCTGGCGTATTGCACCAGATAGGTTCCGCGCGTGCGCCCGATCTGGAACGACGAGCCTACGGAATAGACAAGGCCGGCATTCTTGCGCAGATCGATGCTGAGCCGCGCCGAATAGAATCCGCCACCGAGCACAGAATTGCCGAGCTGAAGGGCGTAGTAGTCGGGATCGGCGCGGTTGATCGTGAGCGTGTGGGCGAGCACGACAGTATCCTGCACGCGGCTGGCATCCGGTACGGCAATAGAGGTCGCGCTGTTGGATGGCGCGATGGGCAGATCGACATTCGGCTTTGGTCCCGTCGCCTGCCAGCCCCCGAAATATTTCTCGATGGTTGTGCGCGCCGTTTCCGGCGTGATCTTGCCGATCACGACGATGGTGGTCATGTCCGGACGCAGCACCAGGTCGCGATAGGCCAGCAAATCCCCGCGTGTCAGCGCCGTCACAGTTTCAGCCGTCGCATCGCGCAGGGACGGATCGTCCTTCGGGAACAGGGCGGCGCGCAAGGAGTGCGAGGCGAGATAGGCGGGGCTCTTCAGGCGGGCTTCCAACACCTTGGCAAGCTGTACCTTCACGATATCCATCGCCTGCTGCGGCAGAGCGGGATGCAACTCGTTGTCAGCAAGCAGCGCCACGCCACGATCGAAATCCGCGCTCAGCGTATGCACCTGGAAATCGGTTCCCGCCCGTGCGCTGGCGCCGATGTCGTCGAGGGCTTTCTCAAAAGCGAGCCGATCGAGGCTTTCGGTGCCGTAGCTGAAGAGCTGTTCCAGAAGCGTCGCGACGCCATCCTTGCCGGGCGGCGTTTCGGTCTCCGCGCGATTGCGGACGTGGCCATAGACGCTGACCGTGTCGCTGACATCCTCCGGCTGCACGATCAGGGTGATGCCGTTGGGAAGCGTGCTGACAACGGGATTGGTCGTCAGCGCCGGTACGACGAGATGGCCGAGCGCGCGCTGCGCCCAATCCGGCAATGGCGTCGCATTGGATTCGCCGAGCGTGATGCTTTCCTTGCCGAACGTCGCGTTCGACACGACCGGCTGGCCGGAATGCTGCGGCGTCATCACGGCCGTGACCGCGTGATCGAGATCGAGATATTTGCGGGCGACGCGATTCACATCCGCGACCGTCACCTTCTCGATGCGGCGCAGATCCTCATCCGGAGAATGCAGCCCATAGAGTGCGACGGCGTCGGACCAGATCGACGCCAGATCCTCGATCCCGTTCTTCTGAAATTCCGCGGCACGGCGTTCCTGCGTCTTCGCGGCCTCGACGAGTTCAGCAGGGACACCATGCGCGACGACGTTTCCGAGGATGGCCCGCATCTCCTTCTTGGCCTCCTCGGCATCGCCGTCGGCAGGGAACGAGACCTCGGCATAGGCAATCGATGCATGCGGCAGAGCGCTGAGAGAGAAATCGGCATCCAGCGCTTTTCCGGCCGGCACCAGCGCGTAGAGATCGAAGCGGTGGCTGGCGAGCACGTCGGCAAGGACTTCGAGTGCCGCGAAATCCTTGCTATCCATGCCGGGAAGCCGCATCGCCACGATCGCGGTGGCGCTAGGGCGGTCGGTATCGACATTGAACGATTCCGCTTTTGGCGCCGCGAATTTGAATTTCGGCCGCAGGGGAAGTTTCTTCGGCTTGATTGAACCGAACAGTGCCTTCACCTTCGCAAGTGCCGCTTTAGGATCCACATTGCCGGCAATCACCAGAACGGCATTGTTGGGGGCGTACCAGGTGTCGTGAAATCGCTTGAGATCGGCGGCCGCGGTCTTGTCGAAACTCTCGCGGGTTCCCAATGCGGCATGTTCGTAAGGCGTGCCCGCAAACAGCGTCGCGCGGAGTTTCTGATAGAGCACATAGGAGGGATTGGAGAGATCCTGCGCGACTTCCTGTTCGATCGCGCCGCGCTCCTTTTCCCAGTCCGCCTGCGTCGCGAGAACAGCCTGCATGCGCAGCGCTTCGATATGCAACGCGACATCGAGGTCTTCCGACGGCACGGTGTAGAGATACTGCGTGAGGTTTTCACGCGTGTTGGCGTTAAAGCTGCCGCCCATGACACTGCCGATATTGGCGAGCTGGTCGGCGCTAAGACCCGGGCTGCCGCGGAACATCATATGCTCCATCGCATGCGCCGTGCCTGGAAACCCTTCCGGCGTTTCGTCGCCGCCGGCAAGGTAATTCACCGCCGTCGCGACCACAGGCGCCAGCGTGTTGCGCACGATGATGACGCGCAGGCCATTGGGCAGCGTCGCCCGCGTGACATTGGTTTCAGGAGCGGGCGCTCGCGCATCACTTACACCCGCAAACAACACGAATACCGCCGCCGCTGCCCCGGCAAGGCGCAGCGGACGAACCAAACGCGAAAACGTCATGTCGATTTTGCTTTCCCTATGGCGCTGTCAGATTCGCGACCAGCGCCGTCTGGCCATAGACCTTGTCCAGCGCTTCCGTGATCGCGGTGGTCGATACCACGACACCGCGGTTCTGCGTGTCGTCGAAACCGAAATTGCCGCCGAGGCTGTGGATATTGC
>CAZCJI010000391.1:0-3143 GCA_964498625.1 uncultured Rhizobium sp. | reverse complement strand
GAAGTCGTTCAACGAACGTGTTTCGCTTTCCGGCATCATCCTGACGCGCGCCGACGGCGATGCGCGCGGCGGTGCGGCGCTGTCGATGCGCGCGGTCACCGGCGCGCCGATCAAGTTCCTCGGCGTGGGCGAAAAGCTCGATGCGCTCGAAGCCTTCCATCCCGACCGCGTCGCGCGCCGCATCCTCGACATGGGCGATGTCGTCTCGCTGGTCGAGAAGGCGGCCGAGACGATCGACAAGGAAAAGGCCGAGAAGCTAGCGGCCAAGATGAAAAAGGGATCGTTCGACATGGACGATCTCGCCGAACAGCTCAAGCAGATGAAGAAGCTCGGTGGCATGCAGGGCGTGCTGTCGATGCTGCCCGGCGTCGGCAAGGTGAAGGGGCAGCTCGATGCCGCGGGCCTCGACGACAAGATGCTCACGCATCAGGAGGCGATCATCTCCTCCATGACCAAACACGAACGCCGCGATCCCGATGTCATCAACGGTTCGCGCCGCAAGCGCATTGCGGCCGGCGCCGGTGTCGAGGTCAGCGACGTGAACAAGCTCCTGAAAATGCACCGCCAGATGTCCGATGTGATGAAGAAGGTCGGTAAGGGCGGCCGCGCGATGCAGGGCCTCGCCTCGATGTTCGGCGGAGGCGGCGGCATGCCGCCCGGAATGATGCCCGGAGGCCGGAAATGAAAAATCTCACGCGGAGACGCGGAGTCGCGGAGGAAATCTCGCGCGCAACCATTGAACAAAATATCGGCGCGCGTCGCGCGCCAGAAATTCATCGCGTGGCGCGATACAGGACGGGGCTTCTCAAACTCCGCGTCCTCCGCGGCTCCGCGTGAATCAACTCTTTTCAGTTCAACAGAAGGAAACTTTGACATGGCTCTCAAGATCAGACTGGCCCGCGGCGGCACCAAGAAGCGTCCGCACTACAATATCGTGATTGCGGATTCGCGTTCGCCCCGCGACGGCCGCTTCATCGAGAAGATCGGCTTCTACAGCCCGCTGCTGCCGCGCGAGCACGCCGATCGCCTCAAGCTCGATGTCGAGAAGGCGAAGGCCTGGATGGCGAAAGGCGCGACCGCGTCGGATCGCGTGCACCGCTTCCTGTCGGATGCCGGCGTCGTGAAGGCGCGCGTGCACAACAATCCCAAGAAGGCGCTGCCGAAGAAGAAGGCGCAGGAACGCGCCGCGGCCGCCGCCAAGGCCGCGGAAGCGCCCGCGGCGTAATCCGTCGTGAGCCGCGACGTCCTGATCGCCGCCGTGATCGGCGCGCATGGGCTGAAAGGCGAGGTGAAGGTGAAAACCTTCACCGAAACGCCTGACGGCCTCGCGCGCTATCGCAGGCTGCATGCCAAGGACGGACGCGCTTTCACGGTGGCGCACGCAAAGGCGACCAAAAGCGACGAAGCGGTCATCATCTTCGCCGAAGTCGTCGATCGCAACACGGCGGAGGCGTTGCGCGGTCTCGAACTCTTCGTGCCGCGCGAGGTTTTTCCGGAGCCCGCAGAGAACGAGTTCTATCACGCCGACCTGATCGGGCTCACCGCGATGGATGAAGCCGACCGCGTCATCGGCACGATCAAGGCCATCCACAATTTCGGCGCCACCGATGTGATCGAGATTGCGCGTGGAGACGGCGACACGGTGATGCTGCCCTTCTCAAAGGACTTTGTGCCGGTGGTCGATCTGAAAGCGGGCCGTGTCGTGATCGCGGAACCCGCCGAAGTCGAAACCGGGGAAAGAGGAAACGTCGAATGAGCGATCTGACCTTCCGCATGGCGACCAGAGACGATCTCCATGCTATCGTCGCGATGCTGTCCGACGACGAGCTGGCGGAGAATCGTGAAAAGCCGGTCGATGGCGCGGGTGTCGCCGAGGAATACGCCAATGCCTTCGCGGCGATGGAGAGCGAGCAGTTCAACCGCATGCTGCTGGCGGAGAGCGAGGGCCGGGTCGTCGGTGCGCTTCAACTCGTCTTCATACCGGGCCTGTCGCGCAAGGGCAGCAAGCGCGCCGTCGTCGAATCCGTTCGTGTCGCGTCCGACCAGCGCGGCAAGAATGTGGGAACGGCGCTCATGAAAGAGGCTGTCCGTCTCGCGCGGGACAGCGGCTGCGGCCTGGTTCAGCTCGATTCCGACACGCGCCGCTCGCGCGCGCATCTGTTCTATCGCCGCCTCGGCTTCGTGCAGAGCCATTTCGGATTCAAGAAACAGCTGTGACCTGGGCTGCGACCGTCCTCACTCTGTTCCCGGAGATGTTTCCGGGGCCGTTGGATGTGTCGCTGCTAGGCCGCGCGCGGCAGAAACAGCTGTGGTCGCTCGATGTGCGCGATATCCGCGATCACGGTCTCGGCAAGCATCGCACGGTCGATGACACGCCAGCGGGCGGTGGCCCGGGTATGGTGATGCGCGCCGATGTCGCCTGCGCCGCCATCGATGCGGTCGATCGGTCAGCGCGTCCGCTGATCTATCTCTCGCCACGCGGTCTGCCGCTGACGCAAAAGCGCGTGACGGCGCTGAGCCAGAGCCCCGGTGCGATCCTGCTGTGCGGCCGCTTCGAGGGTCTGGATCAGCGCGCCATCGAGGCCCGCGGCATCGAGGAAGTCAGCCTCGGCGATTTCGTGCTGGCCGGCGGCGAGATTGCGGCAATGGCGCTCATCGAGGCTACCGTGCGCCTGATCCCGGGCGTTCTTGGGGCTGAAGATTCGCCTGCGGACGAGAGTTTCAGCCACGGGCTGCTCGAATACCCCCAGTACACAAGGCCCCAGAGCTTTGAGGGCCGCGACATCCCGGCGGTGCTTCTGGGCGGCAATCACGCCGAAATCGCCAGATGGCGGCGCGAAGCCGCGGAAACCCTGACAAAAACCCGGCGGCCGGACCTCTGGCCCCCCTATGAAAAGTCGAACCGGTAGGCTATACGCCCCGGCTTCCTGTTGAATTTTTGGCCCACGGAGACTGCCTTATGAACCTGCTCAAACAGCTCGAAGCCGAGCAGATGAAGGCCGTCCGCACGACCGCGCACCCCGCGTTTCGCCCCGGCGACACGCTGAAGGTCAACGTCAAGGTTGTCGAGCAGACCTATGACGAGAAGGCCAAGCAGATGAAGACGCGCGAGCGCATCCAGGCGTTCGAGGGCGTGTGCATCG
>CAZCJI010000390.1:0-3170 GCA_964498625.1 uncultured Rhizobium sp. | reverse complement strand
TGATCTTCTGAAGCTCTGGCAAACTGGAAATATGCGAGGCGCTGATCTGTTCCTCTGACAAAACCTGTACGGACACTGGCGTCTTCTGCAAATCTCCCGCGCGACGTTCAGCGGTCACCGTGACCGTCTCGATCTCGCTGCCACCCGCGGCATCCGCCAGCACTGCTACCGTTTGTAACACCAGGGCCGCCGACACCGCAGTCCCCATTGATAATGCACGCTTCATGACTTTCCCCCTCTGAGCCGCGATCTACGCCGCGGCTTCTCCGACATTTGGAAAAACGCGCGGCTACTCGGCCGCCAACGGCATAGAATCCCCTTCTCGAAGGATATGCAGATACCGTCCTGGCGTCGCGTTTGTGCGTACGTCGTTAGAGAACGTGATTTCGCCATTCACGATGATCCAGCGATAGCCACCCGCGCGTGCGCGGCGACGCCAATCCTTGTTCGGCATGTCATGCACAACTTCGTAAGCCGATCGGTCAAAGAAAAGCTCGTCGAGACTGTAGACGAGAATATCCGCCGCCATGCCTTCCAGCAGCGCACCCCGATCGCGCAGACCCAGGACGCGGGCCGGCTGGTAGGAGAGCCCGTAGTGCATCTGCTCAAGAGTCATCAGCGGGTTTTCTTTGACGAGCCACATCATCAGATCGGTCGTCCAGCAGCCACCGCTCCAGATCTTCGTATGGGCGCCGCCATCGGAAGCACCGGCCAGAACATGATTGTGAGAGATTAACTCGACTGTCTTGGCTGGATCCTTCGCCGAGATCGGCGGCGTTTTGAGCACAAGTTCGAACCGCGACCCGAGTGCGAGATCGAGATAGACATCGACCACTGACTTGTTCTCGTCACGCGCGATGTCGCCGAGCGAACGGCCGATATAGCGATTGCCGTTTGGCGCATTCTCTCCAAGCGTCACGACGGCATAACGCTCGAGACCGCCACCCGTCGCTTCGAACATCACAGGATCGTAGGTGCCGCGGAACCTGTTGCGATAGTCCTCCGACCGCGCCAAAGCCTCCTTCGCCTCGAGCGTCGGCGAAACCGTCAGCTCGCGATGCGCAGCAAGTGCATCCATGCTGCAACCCGGTGAGTTCCAGAAATCAACCTCGTTCCAGCTGCGATTCACCACAGTGGCGGCGTACATCTGGAGCCCTCGGGCATTTACCCCGTCGAGCCACGCCATGCTCTTCCTGTGAAGATCCGGCGTGTAGTCACTGGTGGAGAAAACGTTGTGCAAAATTGGGCGGCCAGAGGCCTCACCCAGCTTGATACTGATCTCGCTGTCGCCGACCGGCCCGATCTGCGAGATCACCTGAATGAGCCCATCGCCTCTTGTGCGAAACACCGCAACTATTTTGCAGAGATCGTCGATGTGCATCACATCGGTCGGCATGGGTGAGCCGTCGATATCGACATGGTTGTTCACCGTTCCCATAGATGAGATCGACAAACCGCAGGCACCAGCGTCCATCGCTTCGAGGATGAGTTCCTGCATCCGCGAGATTTCCGCCGTGGTCGGGCGCCGGGTCTTCGCAGCTTCGATTCCCATTACGTAGATCATCAGCGGATTGAGCGGCATGAACATCATCGCGTTTACCGCTTTTGGCGTACGTTTCATCGACGCCACAAACTCCGGAAAAGTCTCCCAATCCCACGGCAGTCCACTACGCAGTTGCGGTGCTGGAATCTGCTCCGTCGTCTGCATCATCAGCATCGCGCGGTCACGATCTTCAGGACGGCATGGCGCGAAGCCGAAACCGCAATTGCCCATCGCCACGGTCGTGATCCCGTTCTCACCGGCATTCGAACAGGTGGGATCCCAGAATATCTGACCGTCATAATGTGTGTGCGTATCGACAAAACCCGGACCGACGATCAGGCCGGTGGCATCGATCGTACGATCCGCAGAAACGCCTTTGAGACGACCGATCCGCACGATAACACCACCGCGAACGCCGATATCGCCCTTAAAGCGCGGAAAGCCGGTTCCATCGACGATGGCGCCGTTGGCGATAACCAGATCGAACCGCTCCATGACGAGGCCTCCCGAACCGCAGTCTTGGCACTTGGCACGTTTTTCGTGCTTTGTGCCAAGACTGCGCTTCTGGCCAGCCTTTTGTCAATACGCACGGCAAAGCAGGGTATAGGATGGATCGAATCACGACTGTCGCGACGAGGTGACATCTGCAGATGACGAACGTGTCACCTGGAAAAAGCGCAGAAAACGCGCGCGCGGAGCAAATCGTTGATGCAGCAGTCGTGTGCGTTCGCAAACTCGGTGCGCGCAAAGTATCGGTTGAAGATATTGCAACTCAAGCTGGCATAAGCCGTCGTACACTATACCGGCTTTATCCCAACCGCCGCGCCATCATGCGCGCTGTCATCTTTCATCGGCTGGAAAAAATCGCCCTCCAGATTCAAGAGGCGATGCGCAAATGCAAAACGTTTGAGGATTGCATCGTCACCGGTTCTGTCTTGACCATCAAAATTGCGCGGCGCGATGACGTGTATGTCTCAATTGCAGATGACGACAGCACGCTCGTGCTGAACAACCCAAGCTATCGTAAAGGCACACAGGTCGAACCTTTGTTTCTGAGCACGTGGGCCGGCGTGTTCGAGCGCGGCCGCAAAGAGGGCAAAATTCACAAATCGCTCACCAACCATCAACTTGCCGATTGGCTTATGAGTATCCATTTGATGATTCAGTGGCGCGAAGATTTGAGCGACGCGGAAAAGTCAACCCTTTTGCGGACGTTTGTCTTGCCTTCACTCAGATTTGCCGAAGGCGGCGAGCGGTCAGCAGCGGCCCAGCGGGCAGTATGCTGATGAACGAAATTCTCGAAACCCTCGCGCGGCTAAAACCGAATCCCAGTCCGCCATCACTCGGCGTCAGCCTCGCGCACATGGCTGCTCGCAAAGGCGATCGATTGGCGATCCGCTGCGGAGAGGAAACTATCGGCTGGCGCGCGCTTCATAAGCGCACAAATCGCATCGCGCGCAGCCTGATGGCGCGCGGCGTAAAGCATGGCGACTACCTGACGATCGCCCTGCCCAACGGAATCGGCTTTGTTGGAGCGTTTTATGCTGCATGGAAGATCGGTGCTGTCCCACAACCGGTGTCATGGCGCCTGCCGACTGCGGAGATACGAGCTATCGTTGATTTGGCA
>CAZCJI010000389.1:0-3171 GCA_964498625.1 uncultured Rhizobium sp. | reverse complement strand
GGTCATCAGACATTCCTTCCAGAATGTTCGCGCCGCGTTGGGGCGGCGTGGCCCGGGACTCTTGTAGGGTATTTGTCACCGCGCGGTCAAATGCACGGCGCAGATTTCCGTCCAGTGTGGAACGCAACGTATACTTCGCCCGTTTTCACTCCCGCTATTTGTAGAAGGGACAGCCATGCCGATCATTGAAGAAGACGACGATGAAGACGTTATCGAGCTTGGCATTTCGGTCGAGAAAGTACGCTTCATCATTGTGAAAGCGCGCCAGTTCGACGCCAAGGAAGACGACGCCGATCCCGACGAAGGTTCGAACGCGGCTGATGACGGCATGGCGGATGTGCTCGAAGACAAACCGGAAGAGGATGCTGTGCGCAGCGAACTCGTCCAGTTCATCAATGGACTTAATGAGGAAGAACAGATCAATCTCGTGGCGCTCGCCTGGGTCGGCCGCGGCACGTACGACATCGACGACTGGGATGAGGCGATTGAGACCGCGCAGACGGAGCACAACAAGCGTACTGCGCAATATCTCCTCGGTCTTCCCCTGCTCGGCGACTATCTCGCGGAAGGTCTTGAAGCCTTCGATGAGGAATTCGACGACGAAACGGACGAAGAACTCGAAGATGAAGAGCCCAGCGAAGAAGACGACGAATAATCAGGCTTCGATTTCTGCCGTCATATAGAGCGCGCACGGTCCGGAGAGGATCGTGCGGCCGTTGTCGTCGGTGCAGAGAAGATCGCCGCCGCGCGGGCTCACCTGCCGCGCCTTCAGTGTTTTCTTGCCGAGCCGCTTCGCCCAGAACGGGACCAGCGCGCAATGCGCGGAGCCTGTCACCGGATCTTCCGGCACGCCTTTGTCGGGCGCGAAGAAACGCGAGACGATGTCGTAGCCCCCAGGTTCATTGACTTCGTCCGGCGCGGTCGCGATCAGGCCCCACATATCGAGTGGCCGCAGAACGCGCGCGATATCACCGGCGTCCTTGATGGCGCGTACTTCTTTGGCGTCCTTCCACACTGCAAGGATGTAGCGGCCTTTGTGCAGTTCGTCGGGCGGCGCTGTGCCAAGCGCCTCGCCGATCTGCTTCGCCAAACCGTCCGGAATTTCGTACGGCGCGACGGGATCGGACGGCAGGGACATCACGTGGTTTCCGTCTGCGCCGCGATCCACGACGAGGGTACCGGAGCGCGTCTCGAACGCGACGGATTGCAGAGCCGTGTCGAGGAATTTGAAGATCGTCCAGGCGCTCGCGAGCGTGGCGTGGCCGCAGAGATCGACCTCGGCCTCCGGCGTGAACCAGCGCAGATCGTATTTGCCCGCGCCTGTCTTCACGAAGAACGCGGTCTCCGCGAGATTGTTCTCGTTGGCGATCTTCCGCATCGGCGCGGTGTCAAGCCAAGTATCGAGCGGAACGACCGCCGCCGGATTGCCTTCGAACGGCCTGCTCGCGAACGCATCCACCTGCCACATCTTCAATGTCATTGCGGTTCTCCTGTTGTGGTGACGCTAGCGAGATGCGCGTTGCACACGAAGGTGCTCACGCACATACCAGTAGTGATCTGAGAACATGCCCCGCTTGTCATCCCCGGCGAGCAGCGCCGTCAGGCGATGCGAGGGAAGGGGATCCAACTTCAAAAACATTTCTCGGCCCTAGGAAGTTGGGTTCCCTTCCCCTCGCGACACTGCCGTGTCGCTCGGCCGGGAATGACAGTTTTGGTTTAGTCAGTTTTTGCTGCGCCGCACTGCCCAATTGAACCTCGCTCGCGAAATCGAGGCATTCAATTCAGCCTGACGTGAGTGTTGGCAAAAAAAGACCCTACACCGCGGTGTTCGATAAGCGGGGCGAAATTTATTTTTCCGGCGCTGTTTTGCGCGATGTTGCACGCGCAAAAGCACAGGCTCTCCGCCGCTTTTCGCGGCAGAATTGGATTCGTCTGCTCCTGTGGGGATTTGGGAGAAATGGCGATGCGAGCGTTGCGCTTCAAGGGGTAGGTAGTGTTTTATTTCGAGTTCTGCTCGCTCACCGTGGATCCGCATTTCTCGCACACCACAAGCTCGCCGTCCTGCCGAAATCCGATTGGTAATTGGTGCGGCACGTTCTTGCTGGAAGCCACCACTCCCGAATTACCGCATTTGCACTCAATTTTCCCAATGCTCGCCACGTGGCTTCTTTCAAGTGCGTTTTCCATTTAGCTCTCCAAGCGAGAATTTAAATAAAGCCTTCCGGCTTCTGAAGCGCCCTCTGAAAATGCCCAGCGAGGGGAGCAAAGTCTTTTGCAGTCACACGCACATGGGTTGCCCCCGACGCTTTGGCAGCCAAGCAGAGGGCTTGGAGATTAAGCGGGAGTTTGTCCAAAGCGTACTGAGTAGCCTCGCCCGGCTTTTCGTAGATTCTAGCAGGATGGCGCTCGACTTCTGGGGAGTTCAGCCAACTCTTTTCGCCTTGGCCACGATGGTACTCAAAGGCGGCATCGAACGCCGCGAGCAGCACATCGACCGGCAATTCTGCGCTTGAGTCATCCATTTGATCGCGCCTCCGCCACTACGCCGGGCTCAGCGCCTGCACCTGGCTGCGCTTCTCGCCGAGCGCGCGCTTCATCTGGGTCTGAAGCTTCTCGAACGCACGCACTTCGATCTGGCGCACGCGTTCGCGCGACACACCATATTTCTGCGACAGCTCTTCGAGCGTGGCCGGATCGTCCTGCAGACGCCGTGCCTGGATGATCTCGCGCTCGCGCTCAGTCAGTTCGCCCAGCGCACCGGTGAGCAGATCGTGGCGCTCGCCAAGCTCTTCGCGCTCGGCCATGCGCGTTTCCTGATCCATCGTGTCGTCGGCAATCCAGTCCTGCCATTCGCTTTCGGAGTCAGACCGCAGCGGCGCGTTCAGCGACGAGTCCGGCCCCGACAGGCGGCGGTTCATATCGACCACGTCGCGCTCGGTCACGCCGAGCTGATCGGCGATCGTGGCGACGTGTTCCGGTGTCATGTCGCCTTCCTCGATCGCCTCGATCTTGGTCTTGGCCTTGCGCAGGTTGAAGAACAGCTTCTTCTGTGCCGCGGTCGTGCCCATTTTGACAAGCGACCATGAGCGCAGGATGTATTCCTGGATCGCCGCGCGGATCCACCACATCGCATAGGTGGCGAGGCGGAAACCCTTGTCGGGCTCGAACCGC
>CAZCJI010000388.1:0-3189 GCA_964498625.1 uncultured Rhizobium sp. | reverse complement strand
AGCAGCAGATGGAGAGCCCGAGCGCCGCTTATTCGCTCCGTCGTCGGCTGGTGCATATCGACCGTTCGTCGGAGCGGGTCGCCGCTCTGGCCGCTCGTGCGCTCAAAGAAGCCACCTGACTACTGCTGATAAGCACCGATATTTGTCTGGCCGCCCACCACGCGCGGGTTGCCGGCGAAGTCATAGCTGCCCGCGACTGCGCTGCCGAGGATCACCCCCACATTGCGCGCCGGTGAGCCGGCGCCGATATCCAGATTCGGCGGAGAGCCGGTGTTGACGAATTGGGGGTCCGAGAACGCAGGCGAGTCCGCGTCGTTGCCGGTGCCGGTAAGATAGCTCCCATAGGTTTTGTACTTTTTCTTCTGCCAGGTGAATTGCGCCTTGTTCGCGCCGGACGCTGCGTAATAAAGATTGTAATCGACCAGTGACGGGTCTGGCTCGCTTGTCGTGAAGTCGTTCACAAGCAAGCTCTGCGCGTCCGCATAAAGGATATTGTTCTCGAACACGTTGTTCGTGGCATTGAACTGTATCTGGAATTCCCCGCTGCCGGTTTTCTGCCCGTCGTTGTTAAAGGTCGTGTTGCCCACGACCTGGCAATGATCCGTGCCGCCCTTGTTTTTGGCATAACCGCCGATTGAGATACCCGCACTGTTGCCGTCATAGATCACGTTGTTGCGTGCGATGACGTAGCTCGACGCGTGGCCCTGATGCTCGCTGGCCAATTCGATGCCGAGATCGACATTGTGAATCAGGTTCTGTTCGATGGTAATGTTCGTGCCGCCATCCACATAGATACCGTCGGCAGCATATTGCTTGCCGTAGTCCGGGTTGCCGTAGGATGTGATGTTGTAGACCGTGTTGCCGCGGATCACGCCCAATCGCGCCTGATCGTAAGCCGGATCTTTCGATACTTTTTCGAACCCGATCGCGCCGATGGCGATATTATCATCGTCGTGAACCCGGTTGCTCACTACGGCCCAGTTGGTGACATTGCCATCCAGCGAAAGCGTCTCGCTGCATCCGGTGTGCAGATTGCGAACCTCATTTCCGCTGACAACCAGGCCGTCGATAGCGGCCGGCGCCTGTGTGCCGTAGACCGTGATGCCGAACGCATCTGAGCCGCATTTCTTGGGCGTTGTCTTGGCCGTGGTCGTGATGTCGTGAACGCTGTTGTTGATCAACTGCACGGAGCTACCGGCGCCCGCCACAAAGATACCGATGGGCACATCTTTGGTGCTGTTGCTGGTGTAGTTGCGGACTTCAAACCCTTCGAAGACGACATAGTTGGCGCTGTTGAATGTCGCCAGGCCCCACATATGTTGCGGGATATCGAGGCCCGTTCCGTCCAAGGTCGCGAGTTCGCCCGGCGCGCTCGCGAAGGTGATGTAACCGCTCGCGCTGCTGCCGGATTTCGAGAACGTCACATGTTCGTTATAGACGCCGTTATGCACAAACACCGTGTCTCCCGCTTTCGCGGTATCCGCAGCGTGCTGCACGGTCTTCCATGGCGCGTTTGACGATCCGTCGCTACCGTCATTGCCGCTGGTCGCGACATAGTAGGTATTGCCGGTCGTGCTATGTGCGAGCAACGTCACCGTCGCGGTTGCCGACACGCTCGGATCGGCCTGAGAAACGGCGGTGATCGTGGCAACAGCCGGGTTCGGCAGGTTCGACGGTGCCGTGAAGAGCCCGCTCGAACTGACGACGCCGAACGACGACGACCCGCCATTGGCGTTGTTCACCTGCCATGTCACGCCCTGATTGGAGGTACCGGACACCGTTGCGCTGAATTGCAGCGTCTGTCCCACGACAACTTGATTGTATCCCGGTGAGATCGAAATCGAGACGCTTGCCCGTGCCGCCGCCGGAACCAGCAACAGACAGGCCGCAACAAGGGCGCGGGCAAAAGGCATAGCTATTTTCCTTCCATCATGGCGTCGCGTTTCGCTTTGAATTCGCTTCCGGGCTTCCAGCCGGGCCATGCATCGCTGTTGGCGAGCGTATCGCCCACCATGTACATCGCATCGAGGTCTTCGAGTGGGCCGCGCAGATCCCAATCCGCGCGCCATTCGTCCGTGGGCTGATGATAACGGTGCTGCAGATAATCGTCGCGCAGCTTCTTGGCCATCTCCTTACCGCCATCGATCAGGTCCGTGCCGCCACCGAGGCTGACCGCCGGGATGCCGGTGCGCGCCAGACTGAAATGGTCGGACCGGAAGAATCCGCCCTTCTCCGGCTCCGGATCGGGCGAGATCACGCGGTTCTGGGTCTTCAACGCATCTGCGAGATAGTCTTCCAGTTCCGACTGGCCATTGCCGCCGAGCGCCATGTCATGCGCGGGGCCCTTCGGACCGTCGGCGTCGGTGTTGAGCACGCCGACAATATGATTGCGTGGCCAGAGCGGATGCTCCGCGAAATATTCGGAGCCCAGGAGCCCCTGCTCTTCCAGCGTCCAGAACAGGAAGGCGACAGAGCGCTGTGGGCGTTTCTCGTGCGCGAATTTCTCGGCGAGATCGAGCACCATTGATGTACCCATGCCGTTGTCCACCGCGCCGTTGAAGATCTTGTCCGGACCCGGAGCGCTTTCCTTGCGGCCGAAATGATCCCAATGCGCCGAGAATCCGACCACGTCGCCGGGGTGTCTGGTGCCCCGAACAATGCCGATGACGTTGCGGGTCTTGAGATGATCGATGGAAGAATGCGCATCGACCGTGAGGGTCTCACCGCTCATCTCGACCGCCTTGAAGCCCGGCTTGTTCGCGGCGGCTTTCTGCTGCTCGTAGTCGAGCCCTGCGCGCTTGAACAGCTCCTTCGCGGTATCCAGCGCGATCCATCCCTCGATCGGCACCATCGAGGCATCCTTGTCCTTCGCATCGAGCCAGAGTTTCGTGCCGGAATTGGAATTGCGCACGACCTGATAGCCATACGCTGCGGGGCCAGTCTCATGCACGATGATTGCACCGGCTGCGCCCTGACGCGCCGCTTCTTCATACTTGTAGGTCCAGCGGCCGTAATAGGTCATGGCCTTCCCCTTGAAGAAAGCGGGATCGGGATTGGCGTCTTCGTTGCCCGGATCGTTGATCAGGATGACCACCGTCTTTCCCTTCACATCGACGCCGGCGTAGTCGTTCCAGTGATATTCCGGCGCAATGACGCCATAGCCTACGAACACCAGTGGCGACTTTGTGA
>CAZCJI010000387.1:0-3205 GCA_964498625.1 uncultured Rhizobium sp. | reverse complement strand
CAGCGCCCCGATGGCGCGCAGAAACTATGCCCCAAATCGACCTGCCTGTTTCCGGCATTCGCGCAATATCTGACGGACGGCTTCATCCGCACGGTGATTAACAAGTCGAACGAGCCTTTCTCCATGAGAAGGCGCAACAATTCCAACCACCAGATCGACTTGTGTTCGCTCTATGGCCGCACCGAAGAGCAGGTTGCAGCACTGCGCCTGAACAGCAGCGAACAGGGAGAAAGAGGACTGCTCAAGTCGCAGATCATCAACGGCGAGGAATATTCACCGTTTCTGCTCGATGACAGCGGAACGGCCATTCGCGACGAGTTCAAATGTCTGGACATCCCGCTGGGTCTCAATGACATCACCGACCCGGAAAAGCGCAAGCGCCTGTTCGCGACGGGTGGCGATCGCGTCAACGCCGCGCCCCAGATCGCCATGGTCAACACGCTTTTTTTGCGCGAGCACAATCGTCTGGCGGGAGAAATCGAGAAATCCAATCCGACTTGGGACGACAACCGCGTGTTCGAGACGGCGCGAAACATCGTCATCGTGGTCTTCATCAAGATCGTGGTCGAGGAATACATCAATCATATCGCGCCCATCCCATTTCATTTGCGCGCGGATCCGGCGGTTGCCTGGAACGCACCCTGGAACAAGCCCAACTGGATTACGACGGAATTCAGCCTGCTCTATCGCTGGCACTCGCTTATTCCGGACACGATGGTGTGGGGCGGCAAGCCGTATCCGGTCGCCGAGACGATTCAGAACAATGCGTTGCTTATCGACACAGGCCTTGCCCAATCCTTTATCGATACGAGTTCGACACGCGCCGGAAAGTTGGGAGCACTGAATACCGCGCAGGCGATCCTGAGCGTGGAGTTCAACGCTATCGTGCAAGATCGCGTCTGCAACGTCGCGCCGTATGTTGCTTATCGCAAATACATGTCGCTGACGGTTCCGCAGAAATTCGAGGATATTTCCACCGACCCGGCCGTGGTTAGCGAACTGAAGCGTGTCTATAGGAGTGTCGGGGACATCGATTTCTATGCCGGCATTTTTGCCGAGGACACGGTGGCCAACTCGCCGCTTCCAGAACTGATCCTGCGCATGGTGGCGGTCGACGCTTTTTCGCAGGCGCTGACCAACCCGCTGCTCTCCGAACATGTGTTCAACGAGTGGACTTTCACGAAAATGGGATGGGACACGATCCAGGCGACATCGACCCTGCGCGATATTCTCATGCGCAATTGCACGGGCGTGGGGAGTGCCCACATCTCAATGACTCAATCCGGCTGGAAATATCGGTAGGGGATAGCCCCGCCTTACAGGAACCAGAACCGCAGGCACACAACCAAAAGTACGATGCCGAGCGTCACACGAACAACCGTGTCCGAGGTGCGCGCCGACGCGATGCTGGCAACGATGATCGCGGGGATCGAGCCGCACAGGAGCGATACCAGAATGTGCAGGTTGATCGTGCCGAGGATCGAATGGCCGATGCCGGCGAGCAAAGTGAGCGGAACCGCATGGGCGATGTCCGAGCCGACGATGCGCTGCGCCGGCATCTTGGGATAAAGCATCACCAGCGCCGTCACGCCGAGCGCGCCGGCGCCGACCGACGACAGCGTTACCAGCACGCCAAGGACAGCTCCGGTCAGGATCGTCAGCCGGTTCACAAGGGCCGGGTTCGGCTCGCCGATCTTCTCGTCGTACCATTTCATCAGTGGCTTGCGCATGAAGAGCAGGATCGCGGTCAGGAGCAGCGCAACGCCAAGCACCTTGGTGATGATACCCTGCGCGACCTTGCTGTCGACGCCGAGATAATAGAGGAGAAGCACCGACAACGCCGTCATCGGAACGCTGCCGAGCGCGAGGCGGCCCACGACCTTCCAGTCGATGGTGCGGTTCCAGCCGTGAACGACCGTGCCGCCGGTCTTTGTCGCCGCGGCGTACAGAAGATCGGTGCCGACCGCGCTCGCGGGATGCACGCCGAACACAAGGATCAGCAGCGGCGTCATCAACGAACCCCCGCCGACGCCCGTGAAGCCCACAAGACCGCCAACGAGAATGCCCGACAACACATACAGCGGATCGATGTTGGAAAAGAGATCGTGCACGGCCTGCCCCCTTTGCCGGTCTTTGCGACCGTTTTATCTATAGAGGCACCATAGATTCAGGCGTGTCACGCTGTCGAGCCACCCTGAGCTCAACATCCGGGAAATAGATTCGGCCTACTGCTATCTATCGCGCTGCGTAGCCGTTCTCGCTCACGCGATGCGCGGAGGATTTCGGAGCCGCTGTGCGGATCGGCACAATGCCGGGACCGCCAAGCGCTTGCCCCAGGAAGTCCGCCACGAAGGGCGTGGCCGGACTGGCACGCAGTTCTGCGGGTGTCGCGATCTGTTCGATCCTGCCCTGGTTCATCACGGCGACCAGATCTGCGAGTTCGAGCGCCTCGTCCTGATCGTGCGTCACGAACAGAGTGGTGAGGCCGAGGCGTTCGTGCAAACCGCGCAGCCAGTGGCGCAGATCCTTGCGCACCTTGGCATCGAGCGCGCCGAACGGCTCGTCGAGCAGCAGCATGCGTGGTTCGATGGCAAGCGCGCGGGCCAACGCCACACGCTGGCGCTGTCCGCCTGAGAGCTGGCTCGGGTAGCGCTTGCCCAACCCGTCGAGCTGCACCAGCGACAGCAACTCCTCAACCCGGCGCGCGATCTCAGCGCGTGTCGGCCGCGTCTTGCGTGGACGGATGTTGAGCCCGAAGGCGATATTCTTCGCGACCGTCATGTGCCGGAACAGGGCATATTGCTGGAACACGAAACCTGCGCGGCGCTCGCGCGCGGGTAGCGAGAGCCAGTCGAGCCCTTCGAAATCGATATGCCCGACATCGGCGAATTCCAGGCCGCCGAGAATGCGCAGCAAAGTCGTCTTGCCCGAACCCGAGGGACCAAGAAGCGCCATGAAGCAACCCTTCGGCGCTGTCAGGCTCACGCCTTTCAACGCGGGAAAGCGGTCGAACCTTTTGGCCACGCTTTCGATGACGAGCGACATGGAATTCTCCTAGTGACGGCCGGAGGCCGAGAGTTCGCCGGCAAAACGCCATTCGAGCAGTGATTTCAGCGTGAGCGTGACGAGCGCGAGCAGCGCCAGCAATGAGGCGACCGCGAATGCGCCGACATATTGGTAGTCGTTGTAAAGAACCTCAACGCGG
>CAZCJI010000386.1:0-3210 GCA_964498625.1 uncultured Rhizobium sp. | reverse complement strand
TCTGGCCGGTCTGGTTGCTGTCGTCGTCGATCGCCTGCTTGCCGGTGATCACCAGTGTCGGCTGCTCGGCGTCGCAGATAGCTTTCAGGATTTTTGCGACCGCGAGCGGCTCAACCTCGCCATCGGTCTTCACCAGGATGCCGCGGTCGGCGCCCATCGCGAGCGCGGTGCGGATCGTCTCGCTCGCCTGCTGCGGTCCGATGGAGACAGCGATGACTTCCGTCGCCTTGCCCTTCTCCTTCAGGCGAACCGCTTCCTCGACGCTGATCTCGTCGAAGGGGTTCATGGACATCTTCACATTGGCGAGGTCCACGCCGGTCTGGTCGGCCTTCACGCGGACTTTGACGTTGTAGTCGATCACCCGCTTGACGGGCACGATTACCTTCATGACTGAGCAGATCCCCTGATGGGCGGCGTTTTCTCGCGTCCGGTATGACCCGTCCGCAACCTGATTGATGCCCCGCCTCGTTTGTGCGGCGCAAAAACTAGGACCGGGACTGACCGTCTGTCAACGAAAGTTCATGCTGGAATTGTTGACCAAAGTGTTGGCCGGAATGCATGAAAATTTTGGTTGCGGCGCAGCAATTTGCCCGCCCCGCGTCATTCCGCCGCAGAAGGCCGCCCAAGAGAGGAGACGCCGGATCGACCTACTCCGGGAGGCTGTCGAGCAGGCGTTCTACACTCGAATTCTTCAACATTCTCTCTGTGGCCTCGCACGGGTTCTTTCCCGCAACGATGTCGTCAGAGCCGATCAGGCTAGCGTGTCCGCGATAAAAATCGAAAACCTCGATCCGCTGTGGAGCGCCCCTAACCGCTAGCCAGACGAACCAGAGCGAGTTCTGCCGGCCGGAACGCAAGAGACGGCGCAACGGCACTTTCCCATCGGACACAATGTATTCGGCGACCTGCGGCGGCAAATCCGCAAGCGACCGCATCTCGACGACAGGCGTCTTGAAAGTGCATTTCAGATCGGCGCTCGAAGCCTTAGCTCCAAACGGGAGGACGGCGATGATCGCTAGAATCGCCGCGGGTCGCATCGTTTATTTTAGCGTCGCGAGATAAGCCACGACGTCGGCGCGCTGTCCAGCATCGCCGATGCCTGCGAAAGCCATGCGGTTGCCGGGCACGACGGCAGCAGGGTGTTCGATGTAGCCCTCGAGCTTGTCCGTGGTCCAGGTGATACCGGAATTCTTCATCGCCGCGGAATAGCTGAAGCCCGCGACCGACCCCGCCTTGCGTCCGACAACACCGAAAAGATTCGGGCCGAGGCCGTTGCCACCGTCCTTCGTATCGCGATGGCAGATTGCGCAACGCTGAAACACGGTCTTGCCTTTCGCCGCGTCGCCTGCGGCGTGCGCGGCACCTGTCACAGCGACAAGCGTGAGCGTCACAATCGCCGTTCTGAAAATCATCCCACGCTCCCCCAACAGTTATTTTCTGAGTTCGTCTTTTGCGGTTTCGATCGCGGCGCGGAACGCCACGGGATTGGCGATGGTGGGCAGCTGAACCGCGTCTACGCCGGTGCCCTCAATGCGCACATGGCCATAGCCCAGTATGCTGCCGAAGAAGCCCTGATCGACCTTTACGCCTTCGATATTGTTGAGCGAGAGTTCCTCTGTGTGCAGCGAGAAGAAGCCCGTCTTCTTCACAAGCCGGTGCGACGTGACGGCGATCTCCGTCGTCGCCTGACGGATCGCCATCGGAATCGCGAAGATCAGCCCGATGACGGTGACCGCGAGCAGGATCGTCAGCAGCCGATACGACCAGTGGAAATGCGCATAGGCGATAACCCGCTCATTCGCGCCGAGCGATTGCTGGATATAGGACATGAACCTCTCCGGGATGGCCGCGTCCCTTATATAGGGGCTTTGTACCTGCCGGAAAGGCGGTGTCAGGGCTTAGCTGGGCGGCGCGGCCGCTGCTTGGTCGAGATCGATTTGATTACGATGCGGCCTTTGCCGCCCGACCCGAACGGCTGGCCCGCTTTGGCCAGCGCCTGATCGATCAGCGCGCGCACGGGTTGGGCTGCGAGCGTCTTCGCGCCTTCGGTCAGAACGATATGCCGCGTGGTCGAGCCGGATCCCTTCAGCAATTTGTCCGGGTCTTTCAAGGGCAGTGTCTTGAAGAAAAAAATGCTCGCCCAGTTCGGATAGACCGCGATGGAGAACCACACATCCTTCACGCGCTCGCCCGTCGCGAACCCGATCGCGAGCGCGTTGTAATTGTCATAGACCAGCTCGATTGCGCCGGGACAGATCTTGCGCATCGCGGCAAGAACACCCTTCGCATTCTTCGCCATCTCGGGCGTGAACTTGGCGAGGAAAGAGTCGAGCTCAGCTTTGGGGCCAGACGTCACCGCTTAACGCTGCTCGTGCTCGGGCAGGAGCACTTCGCGGATGCCTTTGTGGTTGGGGCTTGAGATCACGCCATCCTGCTCCATGCGCTCGATGAGCGTGGCGGCGCGGTTGTAGCCGATCTGCAGGCGGCGCTGGATGTAGCTGGTCGTTGCCTTGCGTTCGCGCGCGACGATGGCGAGCGCCTTGTCGTAGAGATCATCGCCCGACTCCGAATTGCCACCCATCAGCGCATAGGGATCGTCGGAGGGTTCGTCCGGCTCTTCGGTTACGGCGTCGAGATATTCCGGCTGGCCCTGCGTCTTCAGGAAGCGCACCACGTCTTCGACCTCATGGTCGGAGACAAACGGACCGTGGATGCGGCGGATGCGCCCGCCCGCCATCATGTAGAGCATGTCGCCCTGGCCGAGCAGCTGCTCCGCGCCCTGCTCACCCAGGATCGTGCGGCTGTCGATCTTGCTCGTCACCTGGAACGAGATGCGCGTCGGGAAGTTCGCCTTGATCGTGCCGGTGATGACGTCGACCGAGGGGCGTTGCGTGGCGGCGATGAGATGGATGCCGGCGGCGCGCGCCATCTGCGCCAGGCGCTGCACCGCGCCCTCGATCTCCTTGCCGGAGATCATCATCAGATCGGCCACCTCGTCGACCACGACGACGATGTAGGGCATGGGCTCGAGCTCGAGCTGCTCGTCCTCGTAGATCGGCTTTCCCGTTTCGCGGTCGAAGCCGGTCTGCACGGTGCGCTTTAGGACCTCGCCCTTGTCGCGCGCCTTGCGCACGCGGTCGTTGAAGGCCTCGACGCCGCGCACGCCGAGCTTGGACATCTTGCGGTAGCGCTCTTCCATCTCGCGCACCG
>CAZCJI010000385.1:0-3243 GCA_964498625.1 uncultured Rhizobium sp. | reverse complement strand
GTTCATTCCCATCGTGTTCATGGGCGGCATCGTCGGCCGGTTGCTGCACGAATTCGCCGTGACCATCATTCTGGCCATCGTCGTATCGGGAATCGTCTCGGTGACGCTGACGCCGATGCTGTGCTCGCGCTTCATCAAGCCGGGCAAATCGAGCCACCACGGCAAGTTTTATGAATGGTCTGAGCGCACCTTCAAGCGCGTGGAATCGGGCTACGAGCGCTCGCTGCAATGGAGCCTGCATCACCGCGGCATCATCTTCGCCAGCTTCCTCGCAAGCCTCGTGCTCACGGTCGTGATGTTCATGGTGTCGAAGACCGACTTTATTCCGAGCACCGACACCGGCCAGATTCGCACCCAGACCGAAGCGTCGGACCGCACGTCCTTCACCAAGATGACGCAATACCAGATGCAGGCCGCCAATATCGCCGCGCAGGACAAGAACATCGACGGCGTGATGTCGTTCGTCGGCGGCGGCGGTTCACGCTCGGGCACCAACACGGGTACGCTGCTCTTCAAGCTGAAGCCGCGATCGCACCGCGCGCTGTCCGCCGACCAGATCATCAACGAGCTGAGGCCGAAGCTCTCCGGGATTCCCGGGCTGAAGCTTTACATGACCAATCCGCCGGCGATCCCGATCGGTGGCCAGCAGTCGAAGGCGCAGTATCAGTACACGCTGCAGGATCTCGACCAGAACGAACTGCAGAGCTATGCGATCCAGCTTCAGGCCGCGCTCGGCAACACGGCGGGCTTCCAGGACGTGAACAGCGATCTCGACATTTCCGCGCCGTCCGTGAACGTCGACATCAATCGCGACGCGGCAGCGGCGTTCGGGGTAACGCCTGCGGCAATCGAGTCCGCGCTCGGCGCCGCGTTCGGCGGCCAGCAGATTTCGACGATCTACGGCACGTCCAATCAGTACTGGGTGATGCTGGAGCTGCTTCCGCAGTATCAGCAGCAGGCGCTCGATCTGTCGCGGCTTTATGTGACAGGCACCAACAACACGCTGGTGCCGCTGTCCGCCGTGACCAGGATGCGCTCCGGCACCCAGGCCCTGAGCGTGAACCATCTGGGCCAGCTTCCGGCGGTGACAATCTCCTTCAACCTCTCTGCGGGCACATCGCTCAGCGACGCCGTTACTTCTCTGGGCAATGTGCAGCAACAGCTGGGCTCGCCGCCGGGCATCACCGGCAGCTTCCAGGGCACGGCGCAGGCGTTCCAGAGTTCGATGAGCAACATGGGCATGCTGCTGCTCATCGCGATCATCACGGTCTACATCATCCTGGGCATTCTCTATGAGAGCTTCATCCACCCACTGACGATCCTGTCAGGCCTGCCGTCGGCGGCGGTGGGCGCGCTTGTCACGATCTTTCTTTTCCACCTGCTCTTTCTTGTGCAGATCGGAGATTGGCATCTCATATCGCATGACACGTCGCTCAGCCTCTATGCCTTCGTCGGCATGATCATGCTGATCGGTATCGTGAAGAAGAATGCGATCATGATGATCGACTTCGCGCTTTCGCGCGAGCGCGGCGAGAACATCCCGCCGGAGAAGGCGATCTTCGAGGCGGCGGTGATCCGCTTTCGCCCGATCATGATGACGACGATGGCGGCACTGATGGGCACGCTCCCGATCGCCATCGGCTGGGGCCAGGGCGGCGAGGCGCGGCAGCCGCTGGGCCTTGCGGTCGTCGGCGGATTGATGGTCTCGCAGCTTCTGACGCTCTACATCACACCGGTGATCTACATCTATCTCGACGAGCTCGGCGCGCGCTTTTTCGGCGGCGGCCATGCTTCAAAGCAGGCTCCGGCGCCGGCCGAGTAACTCACGCCTTCGCGCTGAGACGATTGACTTCAGCGACCTCCTCCGGAGTCAGCTCCCATGCCGCGGCGTTGACGTTCGCCTCGATCTGCTCGGGTCTGGTCGCGCCAGCGATCACACTGGCGAGGCAATCGTGAGAGAGCAACCACGCGAAGGCCAGCTCCAGAAGCGTACGGCCACGCGCCCCGCAGAAAGCCTGGAGACGCTCGACGATGACCCAGTTTTCCGCGTTCATATAGCGGTCGCTGAAGCGTGAGCCGCGAGCATAGCGCGTGCCCGCCGGAATTTCCGCATCGCGCTTGTATTTGCCGGTCAACAGACCGCTCGCGAGCGGGAAGTACGGCAGCAGCGACATTCTTTGTGCTTCGAGCGCCGGGATGAGTTCGCGTTCCGCATCCCGCATCACAAGACTGTATTCATCCTGTGCGGTGACGAACGCGGCAAGGCCTTCGCGCGCGGAGATCGCGGCCGCGTCGTTTATGCTCACGGCCGGGAGGTTCGAGCAGCCAATGGCGCGGACCTTGCCCTGTTTCACCAGATCGTCAAGCGCGCACAGCGTTTCTTCCATCGGTGTTTTCGGATCGGGCGTGTGGAGCTGATAGAGATCGATGTAATCCGTGCGCAGACGTTTGAGGCTCGCCTCGGCGGCCGCCATGATGTAGCCGCGCGAGCCACGCGTCTTGTCCGCGTCGTCGTCCATCGCCCTGCCGAATTTGGTCGCGAGCACGATGGTCTTGCGACGAGGCCCAAGAATTTCCCCTAGCTGCGCTTCAGAGCCGCCGCGGTTGCCGTAGATATCGGCGGTATCGAACAGGGTGATGCCCTGCGCCAGCGCGCGGTCGATGACCGCACGGGAGGCGTCGATATCTAGAATGCCGAAATTGTTGCAGCCGAGACCGACAACCGAGACTTCGATATCGGATGTTCCAAGGTGACGCTTTTCATGGGGTTTCGTCCTCTGCCGCGCGGCACTGTAGCGCGTGTGCAGAGGAAACGTCCCGCAAAGAAAAAGGGCGCCGGTTTCCCGGCGCCAGATTTTCCAGATGCGGCGCTTTCTAGAAGCGTGCACCCACTGTGATGCCGACGATACGGGGATCGCCGTAGAACATGCCGGTCCACAGACCCGACGAAGAGCTCGTCAGGTATTCGCCGGTGATATGCGAGCCACCCAGAAGGTTCTTCGCATAACCCTGGACGTACCAGCGATTGTCAGGCGCATTCAACGTGATCAACGCATTCATCACGCCATAAGACGGGATGGCATCCGCTGGACCGTTGAAGATGCGGCCCCACATCGCGGCCTGCCAGAAGTAATCGACGCGCGTCACGAGGTTGTAGCCCTGACCAACGGGAGCCGAGTACTGCGCACCGATGGTGATCGAGTAGGGCGGCGTGTTGGCGAGCTGGTTACCCTGGATGTTGAC
>CAZCJI010000384.1:0-3252 GCA_964498625.1 uncultured Rhizobium sp. | reverse complement strand
TCTACAAGGGCCTGATCGACACGCATCTCGATGTGCTGTTCCGCGGCCTCTCGACGGAAGGCCGTTTGTCATGAGGATATTTCTCGCGTTTTTGCTTCTGTTAGGCGTCGCCGGATGCGGCCAGAGCGGCGATCAGCCCTGGCTAGGATACGCAGAAGGCGACACCGCGTTTATCGCGGCACCGCAGGCGGGATGGGTCTCCAATCTGAAGGTCGAACGCGGCGCCGAGGTGAAGACCGGCGATCTTCTGTTCTCGCTCGACGACACGAACCAGACCGCTGCGCGCGATCAGGCGAAAGCGCAGATCGCGCAAGCCGAAGGCCAGATGGGTCAGGCGCAATCGAGTCTCGAACTGGCGCGGAAGGAACTCACACGGCAGCAAGGTCTTCTGCGCGCCAGCGCCACGTCGAAGCAGGCGCTGGATCAGGCGCAATCGGCCTATCAGACAGCCGCTGCGCTTGTCGCGCAGATCAACGCAACGAAGCAGCAGGCGCAGGCCACATTCGCCGGCGCGTCTTATCAGCTGTCCGAGCGCGATGTGATCTCGCGTACCTCGGGCCACGTGCAGGACATCTTCTTCCGGCCCGGCGAATACGTGCCGGCCACGACCCCCGTGGTTTCGATCCTGCCGCCCGCCAATGTCTATGTCCGCTTCTTCGTGCCGGAAACCGAGTTCGCGAAAGTGAAACTCGGACAAAAGATTTCCATCCATTGCGACGGCTGCGCGAAGGACATCACCGCCACGGTCAGTTTTATTGCTGCGCAGGAGGAATTCACGCCGCCGGTAATCTTCTCTGTCGGCGTGCGCGAGAAGCTCGTCTTCAAGGTCGAGGCGCGCGTGCCCGGTGGAATGCCGCTGCATCCGGGACAACCGGTCGACGTGCGGCCGCTCTGATGGCTGGCGATCTCGCCATCGATGTGCACGGCCTGACCAAGCGCTTCGGAACGAAGGTCGCGGTCAACGGCATCGACATCGCGGTGCCCTATGGCGAGGTGTGGGGCTTCCTGGGGCCAAATGGCTCCGGCAAAACCACGACGATCCGCATGCTGTGCGGCTTGCTGAACGCGGATGCGGGCACAGGCACCTGTCTTGGCTATGATCTCCTCGCGCAATCCGAACAGATCAAGCGCGCCGTCGGCTACATGACCCAAAAATTCAGCTTCTGGGAGGATCTGTCGATCCGCGAGAATCTGGAATTCGTCGCCCGCATGTACGAACTCGAAGATGGAAAGGCGAAGGTGGATGACACCATCGCGCGGCTGGGTCTGCAGAAACGCCAGCAACAGCTCGCAGGCGAATTGTCCGGCGGTTGGAAACAACGGCTCGCGCTCGCCGCCTGCATGCTGCACACACCGAAGCTTCTGCTGCTGGATGAGCCGACCGCCGGTGTCGATCCGAAAGCGCGGCGGGATTTCTGGGACGAGATTCATCGCCTGAGCGCCGAAGGCCTCACCGTTCTCGTCAGCACGCACTACATGGACGAAGCGGAACGTTGCGACCGCATCGTCTACATCAATCTTGGCAACATCGTCGCGCGCGGCACCGTCGCCGAAGTGATCGACCAATCGAAGTTATTCACATTCATCGTCGAAGGCGATGGCGCGCGCCATCTGGCGGAGCAATTGCGCGGCAAGAAGGGCATCGCGTTCGTGTCGTTCTTCGGCGCGGCATTGCATGTCAGCGGACACGATCGCGGCGCCATCGAACGTGCACTTGCGCCTTTTCAAGGCGAAGCCGGCCTTAACATTCATGAGGCCGTACCCAGCCTCGAAGACGTTTTCATCCAGCTTCAGGAAGAGACGCAGCCGGCATGAGCGCGCGGTTTTCCTTTGCCCGAATCTTCGCCGTCCTCCGCAAGGAATTTCTGCAGATGCGGCGGGACAGGCTGACGCTCGCGATGATCGTGGGCGTGCCGATGATGCAGCTGTTCCTGTTCGGATTCGCGATCAATTCCAACCCGAAGCATCTGCCGACGGCGGTATCGATCTCCGACCCCGGCACCTATTCGGATTCCATCGTCGCCGCGCTTCGGAACTCGTCCTATTTCGAGATCGTGAAGGCGACGAATTCGCCCGTCGTCGCGCGCCGGATGCTGGAGGAAGGCAACGTCTCTTTTGTCGTCGAAATTCCCGCGAATTTCTCGCGCGATCTCATCAAGGGCGCGCAGCCTTCACTCCTTGTCGAATCCGATGCCACCGATCCGGCAGCGGGATCGCAGGCAACCGCGGCCCTCAGTCAGCTTTTCACCGATGCGTTGGGCGACGATCTGAAAGGTCCACTCGCCGCTCGCGCGAGCGCGACGCCATCCTTCAACGTCGTCGTCCATCCGCTCTACAACCCGGAAGCCATTACGCAATACAACATCATTCCGGGGTTGCTCGCCGTCATTCTCACCATGACGATGGTGCTGATGACGTGCCTGGCGCTGACCCGCGAGCGCGAGCGCGGTACCTATGAGAATCTTCTCGCCATGCCGGTGAAGCCGCTCGAACTGATGATCGGCAAGATCGCGCCCAATGTGGTCGTCGGGGCGATCCAGAGCACCTTGATCCTGCTGGTCGCCAAGTTTGTCTTCAATGTGCCTATGATCGGATCGTTCGCGCTGCTCGGTTGCGCGCTGCTTCTCTTCATTATCGCCAATCTCGCCGTCGGCTATACGTTCTCGACAGTCGCGCAGAACCAGCTGCAGGCGATGCAGATGACGATGTTCTTCCTGCTACCGGCGATCCTGCTCTCCGGTTTCGCGTTTCCTTTCCGCGGCATGCCGGTCTGGGCGCAATGGATTGGTGAAATACTGCCAGCCACCCATTTCCTGCGCGTGGTGCGCGGCATCCTGCTCAAGGGCAACGGCGTGACAGAAATCTGGCCAGATACATGGCCCTTGATTCTCTTCCTGTTCGTGGCGGGAAGCCTTGCGCTTCTCAGGTTCCGCAGAACTCTGGATTAACCGCCCTTTGGGCTTGCCATTCCGGACGCCGCAGAACAAATTCAGCCCTTGTTAAGGGTCCGGAATGCCGGGCTCCCCGTTACCATCGCGAAACCGCCGGACCACGGCGGCGCCAACGTCGGAAAGTGTGGGGCCTGTGGACGCCTTATCCATTGTTTTACAATGTGTTTTGGCCGGCGTGCTGGTCCTTTTGGCGCTCCTGTCGGCACAGCTCGCGGCGCTGGGATTCGTGCGCTATTTCCGCGAGCAGCCCCGTTTGCGCACGCCCAATCTGCCTGACGAAGCCCTGCCCGAAGTGCTGGTT
>CAZCJI010000383.1:0-3269 GCA_964498625.1 uncultured Rhizobium sp. | reverse complement strand
GAAACGCGACTGGCAGCGCGACAAGGCGCGGCTGATGCGAAACAAAGGCTAGCGCATAGCCAGTTCCTCCTTCGCCGCTTCGATCAGCTGCTTCATCGTTCGTCGCATCGATGTGACCTGTTTGCGCAGAGCACGAACCTCATTCGTATGCGCACCGGTCTTGAGCGAATTGCGATTTCCGCGCGGCGCTCCGATGTGTGGGTGCCAGAGATCCTCGGGCCGCAACATCTTGATCGTTGATTTCACGTTTGCGGTACTCCCCCCGCCCCCTTCCCACCTTTCTCGGTGATGAAAGTCTGCTTGGTCTCGCTGGCGATGCCGCGCAGCTGACCCACGACGCGCGCCGCCGTCGCACTCGACGACAGCATCGAGGAGATTCGGTCCATGAACGGGAAGCACACATCGGTCGGCGTGTCGTTGCGCGCGATGTAGTCGGCGATGCTTCCGATCAGCGCTGCACAGGTTCCGATCTGGCGTTCCAGCAGGTCGGCGGCGCTGCCTTTGGGAATATCCAGCGAAGGCTGTGAAGGCAGAACCCGCGCGTTTGCCGGGTCGCCCGCCGTATCGTTCTCGACGGCGGAGAGCGCGGTTTCCAGAGCGGCCCTCTGATTTGCGATGGATACCGCTTCGGCGTCCAATTCATCGTCTTCCTCGTCATATTCTTCGAGATCTTCGGATTGGTCGTTCGCCCGCCGCAAACCCGCGAGAGCGGCATCCCGGTCGCGCCGCCATATCTCGACGAAAGCCGTGGGAAGACCTACTGGCGGGTTCATCGCCGCCAGCTCCATTTCTGTCTTATATTCGAATGACTTAAGCCAGTTTGCGCGCGTGTCCATGGTTCCTCTCCTTTGACAACATCAGGAACAAAATAGGAACAAATTGGCCATGGTCAAGAGGCAATATGCAAAAATTCCTATTCCGTCGGAGACGGCAATGCCAGGGCAGGGAACCGGGCGGTTAGACCGGTCTTGAACGTTCCACCTGGGTTCCCTTCCACGCGCGACACCGGCGTGTCACTCGGCCGGGAATGACGAAGAGCTAAAGCGCGTGCTGCGCCGCGATCTTGGCCTGCTTCACCACCGCGTCGAACATCGCCTCGGTCAGCACGCCGGTGTTGGTGTTGTAGCGTGAGCAGTGATAGCTCGAAATCAGCGTCAACGGTTTCAGGTCGTACTGCGCGCCGTGTTTGAACGGATGCGCGGATTTTTTCGCATCCAGCGCGTCGCACACGCTGTCATGCGCGATCTTGCCGAGCGCCAGAATCGTGCGCAGATGCGGAAGCGCCGCGATCTGCGCGCTCAAAAAGGGACGGCAGGTTTTGATTTCCGCGGGCAGGGGCTTGTTCTCTGGCGGCACACAGCGCACGGCGTTGGCGATCGCGCAATCGACAAGCGTGAGCCCGTCATCGGCGCGCTCCGCGTAAACACCGCGCGCGAGACCATGCTTCAGAAGCGTCGCGTAGAGGAGATCGCCGGCCCAGTCGCCGGTGAACGGACGGCCCGTCCTGTTCGCGCCGTGAAGCCCGGGTGCCAAGCCGACAATCAGCAGGCGAACGTTGTGGCCGAGGAAACTTGGCACCGGATCGTTGAAGTAATCCGGATGCGCGAGCCGGTTCGCCACGCGGAAACTCGCCAGACGCGGACAGAGGGGACAGTCTTTGGGAGGTTCTAGTGACATGGTTTGTAGAGTTTGATCTCTCCATCACCATACAAACCTCCCTCTCCCCAGCGAAGCGGGGGAGAGGGCCGGGGTGAGGGGGTGTATCAAGTCAAAGCTAAATGTCGAGGTTCTGCTCGCGAGGAAGCGTCGTGTCTGGACTTCCAGATGAATGTTGGCATTTTCCGCCCCCTCACCCTTACCCTCTCCCCCACATGCGTGGGGGCGAGGGAACATGAGCGGCGCGTTCTCCGAGTTCTTTATGCCGATTGTGCGTAAGCCGGGGCCTGCGAGGCGCGCGGGCCGCCTTCGCGCTGGATCATGGGCTTCAACTCATCGAGCTCGATGAAATTGTCGGCCTGGCGGCGCAGGTCGTCGGACACCATGGGCGGCTGGGTGCGGATGGTGGAGACGACGCTGACGCGGCGGCCCTTTCTTTGTGCAGCCTCGACCAGACGACGGAAATCGCCGTCGCCGGAGAAGATCACAATGTGATCGACCTGATCGGCCATCTCCATCACATCGATGGCGAGTTCGATGTCCATATTGCCCTTCACGCGCCTGCGGCCCTGCGCATCGGTGAATTCCTTGAGTGGCTTGGTCACGACCGCGAAGCCGTTGTAGTCGAGCCAGTCGACGAGCGGACGCAATGGCGAGAATTCCTGATCCTCCGCGACCGCGGTATAATAGAACGCACGCACAAGGATGCCTTTGCGCGCGAAAAGTTCCAGCAAGCGCTTGTAGTCAATATCGAACTGAAGGCCCTTGGCGGCGCCGTAGAGGTTGGCGCCGTCGATGAAAATGGCAAGTTTTTCCTGCGGATAAAAAAGCATTATGATCTCCAAAATAAACAATGGCCGAACGGGCAAACGTTCCCCGGCGCCCAAACCCTGTTCTAGTCATTCAACAACGCAGCGCAAGACACATTCTGTTCATCTCCTGGCCGAGACATGTAAATGATCGTGCTCGCGCTTGGTGCCAATCTGCCTTCGGAATTCGGGGCGCCGCACGAAAGTTTGCGTGCCGCACTTCGGCGCTTGCCGGAACAGGGTGTCCGTGTGCGGCACGTTTCGCCCTTTTATGCGTCGGACGCATGGCCCAATCCGGCCGATCCACCCTTCGTCAATGCTGTTGCGGCGGTGGAGACGGAACTTTCGCCCGCTGTGTTGATGACGGTGTTGCACGCGCTGGAAGAATTGTTCGGACGCAAGCGTTCCATCAAGAATGCGCCACGCACGCTCGATCTCGATCTGATTGACTATGACGGGCGGGTGGAGGAGGGGCCGCCTGTGCTTCCACATCCCGCGCTGCCGGATCGTGCCTTCGTTCTGGTGCCGCTGGCCGATGTCGCGCCGGGATGGCGGCATCCGGTGTCGGGCAAAACCGTCGAGGAATTGATCGCCGCGCTGCCGGATCGTGGCAACAGCGTCACGCGGTTGGCGTAGCCGCGCGCGTCCAGGACGCGAGCAGCGTCCACACACCAAGCAGAACGGTGGTCACATTGATGAAGACCTCGAACTTCATCGCGTCGTTGGTCGCCGCCCTCGCGTACATCCCGTTCTCGACGTCGAAGGTGATGTCCATCGCCGCGAGATAGAGGAGCGCCGAGCCCG
>CAZCJI010000382.1:0-3270 GCA_964498625.1 uncultured Rhizobium sp. | reverse complement strand
CTCGACACCGCCGCCGACGAGGCGTTGAAGAAGGCGACCGTGGGCGGTGTGGCGCCGACCGCGGACCTTATCGTCCGCACCAATCTGGAGCCGCGCATCCAGGATGCCGCGCGTGCCTCCGCGCTCCAGGTGTTGCGCAAATCCGGCAAGAAGATGCATGCCAGCGAAGCCGCCGTGGTGGTGATGAAGCCCGATGGCGCGGTGGTGGCCCTCATCGGCGGCACCGATTATGCCGAAAGCACGTTCAACCGCGCGACCCAGGCGCATCGCCAGCCCGGTTCCGCGTTCAAGCCGTTCGTGTATCTGGCCGCGCTCGAAGCGGGGCTGACGCCGTGGGATGTGCGCGACGACGAAGCGGTCGATATCGACGGCTGGAAGCCCACCAATTTCGGCGGACGCTCCTACGGCACGCTCACCCTTGCCGACGCGCTCGCGCATTCGGTGAACACGATCACCGCGAACCTCGCGCAGGAAGTCGGCATCTCCACCATCGTCGATGCCGCGGCGCGTTGCGGGATTCAGTCGCCGCTCGAACAGAACGCCTCGCTCGCGCTCGGCACCTCGGAAGTGACGCCTATCGAACTCACCACCGCCTATGCCGCCTTCGCCAGTGGCGGCATGGCGGTGACGCCCTACTTTGTCACCGAGGTCGATGGCCAGGGCGGCAAGGTGCTCTACAAACGCAACGCGCCGGAGCCGCAGCGCATCATCGCCGATCATGTGAACAAGGATCTCGTCGAGATGATGTACGGCGTGGTGACATCGGGCACAGGGCGCAGCGCATCGCTCGCCGGCCACGAGGCCGCTGGCAAGACCGGCACGACGCAGGACTATCACGACGCCTGGTTCGTGGGCTTCACCGCCGACTATGTCGCGAGCGTGTGGGTGGGCAACGACGATTCCTCGCCGATGAAAACGGTGACCGGCGGCTCGCTGCCCGCCGCGATCTGGCGCGACGTGATGACGGTGGCCGAAAAAGGCAAGCCCGCCACCCCGCTCGACAAATCCGCGCCGCAGCCGCCGGTGGAAGACGCATCCATCGACGCCACCGAAACCGACACCGTGACAACGGGCGACGACGAATCCGGACGCCCCGCGCCCGATTCCGGGGAGCGCGAGGACCGGCACGGCAATCACAATGGCGGGTTCTTCGACTGGCTGTTCGGCCGTAAAAACGACAGCCAGCAGCAGCAACAGCCGTCTTCACCTCCGGGTCAGCCGCAGCAGGACGACGACGGGAATTGAGTTACGCCGGGCTTGCGGTTTCGGAATCGGGTGACCGGCGCATTGAACCCTTGTCATAGATGGTAACGCCGCCCGGAAGAGGGGCTGCTTCGCCCCACCGCATCGGATCAAGGCCAACGGGCAGCGCCAGGTATGACAGCGCAGCCTCGGCCGGTTTCTCTCCGACCTCCAATATCACGCCCAGACATCGCATGTCGTTTGCCGCACCGGCTTCTTCGGCGGGATACCAGGGATCGTTGGCAACAAGCTCCACTTCGAATTCGTCATGAGCCTTGAAGCGCCGCGGCACCGGAATCGACGCGTGATGCCAGCGTTTGAACTGCACCGGCAGATCGAACCGGCCCCATGCCGTGTGCAGCGTACAGCTGTCGTTACGATCGCGGCATTTCTGGCGGTTGGTCGTAACCGAGACGTTCAGCATGTCGCCCTCGCGCCGGATCCTGAGGCGTGCGCGACTGCTGGTCCAGCGGATGCGGCCGAGCGCGTGATTTTCGACAACACGATAAAGCCCGTCGCTGTCCGGCAGCTCGCTTCGATAGATGTGGTTGAGCTCGCCTTCGTCGTTCACATGCACAAAGCCGCGATACTTCCAATAACCCGGGCTTCCCGGCGAAAGCCGGATTGAGCGGCCTTCCGGCGGCGTGTTTGTGAGATAAAGACTGAAGCAGTCCACGCCCCATTCCTTGGCCATCGCGATCGCGGAATCGATCTCGCGATCGCTGTCGTTCCAGTGAAAGGCCAGATAGCGCCATACGATTTGCGTCTGTTTGTTTTGCTGCGCACGTTTGGCATCGCAGACATTCTTGAGCCCGCCGAGCGCCTGATCGACGCGGCCGCGCACGTGGTAACGGCCGTAACTCTCCTGCGTGATGCCGCCGATGGTGAAGGTGATGCGGTCGGGACGCGCTGCAACGACTCGTTCCGCGCGCGATTTGTTGAATAGCGGAATGCCGTTGGTGCTGGTCACGATGAACGCATCCGGCGCTTTCTCGCGCATATAGAGAAGCATGTCCTCGGCCTGGCGATGCATGAACGGCTCGCCGTAATTGTAGAAGTTCACCGTCTTGAGTCCCGGCGCGACCTGGTCGATCGCCGCCTTGAATTTCTCCAAATCGAGCATTTTCGAATTGCGGGTCGTCTCGTTCGCATCGTTGTTGGCGAAGCAGGGCACGTTCACGCAGCGGATGTTGCAGGTTACCGTGGTCTCGACGACGAGGCGGGTCGGAACGATCGGGCGTGCGGGGGGACCGTTGTTATTCTTGCGCGGGCGATAGTGGCCGCATTCCAGGCAACGCCAACCCTTCGCGAGTTGGTGTTGCAGAGCGCCGTATTCCGGATTGGCGAAAATCTCCGCGACGGATTGCGTGTAGATGTTGCCATAGCTGCGCTGGCCGTGGGGATCGTCGAGCCCGCAGCTGACATTGCCATCCGAATGGATTGTTATGCTGTCCTCGATCCAGCGGCAGCGGTAGCTGCCGCCATCCGGATGATGCATCGAGGTGCTGGGGCGCGGGTTCTTGCGGTTGTAACGAAGACCCTCGGTGATTTCCGCCATATCGCGCCTCCGGACATACCCTGCCCGATGCTACTCGCGCCACGGTGGAAATGATAGTCGCGGTTTTTACTTCGGCGGCGGATTGGCGATCAGGTAAGGCAAACCGTCATTGATGTTTGGGTTTTCTGCCCAAACGGACGCATCAAAGCCGTCGGGAAGTCCGGCTTGAAATTTGTTGGTGTTCAGACCTTTGAAGCCACGGCCGCAACTGTGCCCACCACACCCTTGCTTGCGCCCTTTCCCGCTTGTGTCCGTATCCCAATAGTCAAAGTTAGGTTCTGCACCTTCGCGGGTCCCGAGAAATCCGCCAGAATCTTCGCCCGCCACAAGTCCCATCGAATAGGAAGACTCAACATCGCCCTCAATCTGTCCACTGAAGCCACCAACAATGGCTGACGCTCCGCCTTTTACCGACCCCGTGGCGTAAGAGTTGTTGATGTCGCCAGTGAGTCCAACAAGCCCTCCAACAT
>CAZCJI010000381.1:0-3272 GCA_964498625.1 uncultured Rhizobium sp. | reverse complement strand
GCGGCGACATGCGCCACGCCCACGACAACGTTCTTCTTTTCCTTCTTGCGCGCGCGACCGGCGCCAGCGGGCTTTGCCATGTTACTTGGTCACTTTCTTTTTGCCGGCGATTGCCTTGGCGGGACCTTTGCGCGTGCGCGCATTCGTGTGCGTGCGCTGACCGCGGACCGGCAGGCCTCTGCGGTGACGCAGACCGCGGTAGCAGCCGAGGTCCATCAGGCGCTTGATGTTCATCGCGACTTCGCGGCGCAGATCGCCTTCGACCAGATAATCGCGATCGATCGTCTCGCGAATCTGGATGATTTCGGACTCCGTGAGGTCGTGCACACGACGCTCCGGCGAGATGCCGACTTTCTGCATGATCTCCCTGGCCTTGGCGGCCCCGATTCCATGGATGTAGCGAAGGCCGATTTCGACCCGCTTCTGGGTTGGGATATTGACGCCGGCGATGCGTGCCACGGTTCCGTCCTTCGGCCTTAAGCCACTGGAATTATTAACAATTTCGACAACGACAAAATACTGCCCAATCCGAACCCTGGGCCTTTACGGAAAAGCCCGAAAACGTGCGGATTTGACAGGAAATCTGCCGCGAGGGCGCGGATTATAGAAATCGCGCCCAGCCAGTCAACTGGCTTAAAATAATGTTTCTGCCTCAATTTTGAAGGGCCGCTCAGGACTTTTTTGCCTCGACCGTCTTGGCGATGGCGGCTGTCACGGTGCCGATGGACGCCATCCCGTCCACGGTCACGACCTTGCCCTGCTTGCGATAATAGTCGAGCAAGGGCGCGGTGTTCTTGTAATAGACCTCGAGCCGGTTCTTGAGCGTTTCCGGGTTGTCGTCGGCACGCGCCACACCGCCGGAGTCCTTGATGCGTTGCTCGACCCGCTGGAGAAGCACGGCATCGTTCACTTTGAGTTCCAGGACCACGTCGATCCGGCGCTTCCGGTCGGCCAGCATTGTGTCGAGCGCCTGCGCCTGAGGGATCGTGCGCGGAAAGCCGTCGAAGATCGCGCCAGAGCGACAATCCGGCTGATCGTAGCGCTCGCCGATGATGCCGATCACGACGTCATCGGGAACAAGATCGCCTTTCGCCAGGATCGCATCGACTTTTTTGCCGAGATCAGTCCCGGCCTTGACGGCTGCGCGCAGCATCTCGCCGGTCGAGAGCTGCGGCCACCCGTAGGTCTGCGTGAGGATCTTTGCCTGTGTGCCCTTCCCCGCCCCCGGCGGGCCGAACAGGACGATGTTCACCTGCGCGCTCCTCGGAGCTTCGCCTTCTTGATGAGGCCTTCGTATTGCTGCGCGATCAGGTGGCTTTGAATCTGCGCCACCGTGTCCATCGTCACGCTGACCATGATGAGGATCGACGTACCGCCCAGCGCAATGGCGATTTCGCTGCGCGCAAGCTCCGGCACCAGGCAAACGATGACCAGATAAATCGCGCCGATAACGGTCGTGCGGGTGAGCACATAGTCGATGTATTCGGCGGTTTTCTTTCCGGGACGGATGCCGGGGATAAAGCCTCCATACTTCCGCAAATTCTCCGCAGTCTCTTCCGGGTTGAAGACAACCGAGGTGTAGAAGAACGTGAAGAACAGGATCATGAGGGCGTAGAGCGTCTCATAGACCGGGCGCCCGGGACTCACGTAGGTCACGAAGGACTGCGCCCAGCCGGGCAGGCTTTGTGCGTAGAAGGTCGCGACCGTCGTCGGCATAAGCAGGATCGACGACGCGAAGATCGGCGGGATAACCCCCGATACGTTGAGCTTCAGCGGAAGATGCGAGGACTCTCCGCCGAACATGCGGTTGCCGACCTGACGTTTCGGGTATTGCACCAGCAGGCGGCGCTGCGCGCGCTCCATGAACACGATGAAGCCGACAAGCGCCACGGCGCCTCCGAGCAGAGCGATTACCGCAAGCGGCGACATTGCGCCGGTTCGCGCGGATTCGAAGATCTGCCCGAAATAGGCCGGGAAGCGCGCAACGATACCGGCGAAGATGATGAGCGAGATGCCGTTGCCGATTCCGCGCGCGGTGATCTGTTCACCGATCCACATCAGGAGGACCGTGCCGCTGGTCAACGTGACCATCGCCTCGATACGGAAGAACCATCCCGGATCCGTCACCACATTGCCGGTGTGTTCCAGACCGATCGAGATGCCAAGCGCCTGCACCGCGGCAAGCCCTACCGTGCCGTAGCGCGTGTACTGATTGATGATCTTGCGGCCGGCCTCGCCCTCCTTTTTCAGAGCGTCGAGCTCCGGGAAGACGCTTGTCATCAGCTGCATGATGATGGAGGCGGAGATGTACGGCATGATGCCGAGGGCGAAGATTGCCATGCGCCCGATGGCGCCGCCGGCCAGCACGTTGAACACGTCGAGCACGCCGCCCGACTGATGCTGCATCATCAGAGCGAGTTGCGCCGGATCGATCCCCGGCATCGGGATATATGTTCCAAGGCGCGCGACGATCAGCGCGCCCAGTGTGAACAGGATACGCTGGCGCAGCTCGGTCGCCTTGCCGAGAGCGGAGAAATTGAAATTTTGCGCCAGTTGCTCGGCTGCTGAGGGCATTACTTACTCCCCAAAGCCGTCATATAGGACGGCTCCGCCAGTTATATAAGGTATTACCCGGCCCGCGCAGCCCGCTTTTCGGCGGCCTGGGCGCGGCGCTGCTGGCGCTTGCCCGGTTCGCCCTTCTTGTTCATGTAGACCTTCTTCTTGAAGGTGGTCGTGACCGAGCCGCCGGCCTTTTCGACCGCCGCGCGCGCGCCAGCCGACGTACCCGCGACCTCGATATCCAGCTTCGCTTTGATCTCACCCTTGCCGAGCAGACGAATACCGTCGCGGCTCTTGTGCGCGAGACCGGCCTTGCGCAGCACCTCCTCGGTGATCTTGGCGGAGCCATCGAGACGCTTGTCGTCGATCGCCTTCTGAAGGCGGCCGATGTTCACTTCCGAAAAATCGTTCGCGAAAATGTTGTTGAAGCCGCGCTTCGGCACGCGCATGTGCAGCGGCATCTGGCCGCCTTCGAAGCCATAGACCTTCGTGCCGGTGCGCGCCTTCGCGCCCTTCACACCACGGCCGGATGTCTTGCCGAGACCGGACGACGAACCACGGCCGACCTTGTGCTTGTGCTTGTGCGCACCGGGATTGTTGCGGATTTCGTTCAGCTTCATGTCACTCTCCATGACCGGGCGTATGGCCCAGTCACCCAACTATTTCTTGTCTTCAACCACTTCGACGAGGTGCTGCACGGCGCGGATCATGCC
>CAZCJI010000380.1:0-3307 GCA_964498625.1 uncultured Rhizobium sp. | reverse complement strand
ACCTGTCGATGCGTCCGCTGACGATCCGCTTTTCGCCTTCGGGCAACGTCTTCTGCAGATAGTCGGCATGGGCGTGAAAGAACACGAGCTCGATCGTCGCCGTGTCGTCGGAGCAGCGCACCTTGTAAGGCTGACGGCGGTCGCGGGGCGGAAGATGATCGAGCACGTTCAGCGTCACGGTCGCGATGCGGCCAGGTTCCGCCTCGATCAGCTTCGGGCGGTAGGAACGGTCGATCACCCCGCAGGGCAGATCGAAAATCAGATCGAGCGGCCGCGTGCCCGCGACGCGCGCGATCAGCTTCTCGATGCGCGGGCCAACGCCGGGCAGCGAACGGATCTCGCCGAAGAGAGGAAACAGAATCGCGGGCCGCATGATGGGAACGATACGCCATCACCCACAAGCATTATAGAACGGAGTGCGAACGAGCGGCCAATCGTCATATCCCGGCGTTGTCGAACAGCTATTCTCGCCTCAGGCGAAACAGACAAAGGAGAGCATCCATGACGATCCGTAAAGCCAAGGCCGTATGGCGCGGCACCGGCCGCGATGGCACGGGAAACCTCACCACCGATTCCGGCGCGCTCGACGCCACGCCGTATTCGTTCAAGACCCGTTTCGAAAGCGAGAAGGGCACGAACCCGGAAGAGCTGATCGCGGCGGCGCACGCCGGATGCTTCACCATGGCGCTGGCGTTTCAGCTGCAGGCCGCGGGCTTCACGCCGGCGGAGCTTTCCACCGAAGCCGCTATCACGCTTGAGAAAGATGGTCCCGGATTCCGCATCAGCAAATCGGCACTCACTTTGCGCGCGAAAGTTCCGAACCTGAATGAAGCTGATTTCGCGCTTATGGCCGGCGAAGCGGAAAAGAACTGCCCCGTGTCGAAAGTGCTCAACGCCGAAATCACGCTGGATGCGAAGTTGGGGTAAATTGATCCTCCCCTGAGAAGCGGGGGAGGCTCATGTCTAATCCGGATAAATCAGCGGCAAAGGTTGTCGGCCATTCTTGCGATAGACCGTGAAATCGGAGTCGAGCGTGAAGACGGCATGGCCGTCATATATCTCCGCCATCCGAACGATGCAGGCGTCGGGGAGCGACATCGGAACGTCACGATATTTGCGGTGCAGCGCACGCAGCGCCGGGACATGTGCCCCGACCTCAAGGCCAATGCGCAGCGCGCCATTTTCCAGTAGTCCGAACAATGCGTCCTGCGCCTTTCCGAGGCGCGCGAGCAGATACATGGCCTCGGCCAACACCGGCTCGCAGACAAGCAGCGGTGCATCGAGCTCGTCGATGCGGGCCGCGGCCCAAGCGTGATGACGCTCGCTGCGGTCGAGAAGGGCGATCAGCGGCCCTGTATCAACGATCGCGCTTGGCACGGCGGCCGAATCCGGCGAGGTGCGCGGGGTTCGATCCGAGGTCTGAGACCCCGGAAGCCACCGTGCCGCGGGCACCCTTTACAAGCTCTGCCAAGCGCGGAGTCCGCTTCTGGCGCGGTTCATCCAGCACGCGATTGAGTCCTTCCTCAATCAGATCCTTGAGTCTTCGGCCACGGAGCGCGGCTTCCGCCTTGGCCCGGCGATAAAGGTCTTCCGGCATTTCCACGGTCGTTTTCATCGAAAATCCATAAATATGGGAACCCATATTAGACCGTTTGCACCGGGCGGACAACTGCCTCCCTCAAGGAGAGGTTGGAATTGACGTGAGTGCCACGCTATACCGCCCGCCCATGACTGGACCTGAAACAGGCGGCTCTTCGGAGACCCGCCGCAAACAGCTATTGTTCCGCGCCAAGCGGCGCGGCTTCAAGGAGGTCGATCTGATCTTCGGCACGTTCGCGGCGGCGGAAATCGATGCGCTGAACGACGCCGAGCTCGATCAGTTCGAGGCATTGCTCGCGGCACCCGATCAGGAAGTCTATGAATGGCTGCGCGGCCACACACCCGCGCCACGACAATTCGACACCGCGCTGTTCCAGCGCATGAAGGCGCTCTGCGCGCGCAAGAACCCGACGTGGAACGTTTAGATTACATCGCCAGACAGGAAGGCCGCTTCGCTGTCACCGGCGTACCCGGCGGCTATGACGCCTATCTCTCGGCCGAGGCTGCGAAGCGGCGAGGCGGTCTCGTCGTGTTTGTTGCGGGCGACGATCTGCAGGCATCGGCATTGGCCGACGGCGTGCGCTTTTTTGCGCCCGATGTTCCGGTACTGTCGTTCCCGGCCTGGGATTGCCTGCCCTATGACCGCGTATCGCCGAAATCGGATACCGAGAGCGAGCGTCTCGCGACACTGGCCGCGCTTGCGCGACGCCAGAAAGATTCCGGTCCCGCCATCGTCATCACGGTGATCAACGCGATCCTGCAACGCGTGCCGCCGCGCGCGGCGATCGAAGGCGCGAGCTTCTTTGCCAAAACCGGCGCGAATGTCGGCTATGACAAACTCGCCGCGTTTCTCGCCGCCAATGGCTACGTGAATGCGAGCACGGTGCGCGAGCCGGGCGATTTCGCGCTGCGCGGCGGCATCGTCGATCTGTGGCCGCCGGGCAGCGAGCAGCCGATGCGGCTCGACTTCTTCGGCTCGACGCTCGATGCCATTCGGCTGTTCGATGCGGAGACGCAGCTTTCGACCGACAAGATCAAGAGCATCGAGCTTCTGCCCGCCAGCGAAGCGCCGCTGGACGCGGACTCGATCAGCCGGTTCCGTGCGGGCTATGTCGCGACGTTCGGCACGGCGACGAGTGACGATCCGCTGTATGAATCGGTCAGCGCAGGCCGCAAGCATCAAGGAATGGAGCACTGGCTGCCGCTGTTCCACGATCATCTCGACACGCTGTTCGACTACGCGCCGGAGGCGCTTGTCTTCCTTTCGCACCAAAGCGAGGAGGCGAAAGCCGCGCGGCTGGAGCTGATTGCGGACTATTACGAAACGCGCCGCCAATTCCTGCGCGATCAGCGTGAGGGGCAGAAGGCAGTTGGCGCACCTTACAAGCCGTTGCCGCCGGAAAAGCTCTATCTCTCCGACAACGAATGGAAAGCCGCACTGTCGCATCGGGACGTGCGCGAGCTGTCGCCCTTCCAGGCACCGGAGTCGATGCGCTCTGTCGATGCGGGTGGACGCCAAGGCCGTGACTTCACGCCGGAACGCGCGCAGGGAAAGGTCAACGTCTTTCAGATCGCGGCCGATCACATTCTTGATCTGCAGAAGGCGAAGAAGCGTGTGCTCGTTGCAAGCTGTAGTGTTGGCTCTGCTGAGCGTATGGGCGGGCTTCTCTCCGATCACGGCATCGATGCCATCCGCCAGATCGGCCAT
>CAZCJI010000379.1:0-3307 GCA_964498625.1 uncultured Rhizobium sp. | reverse complement strand
TCAACGCGCTCGGCATCCGCCATGTCGGCGAGACCAATGCGCGGCTGATCGCGCGCAACTACAAGAGCATCGACGTTTTCGTGGAAGCGATGGAGAGCAAGAGCGCCGTCGAAGAGCTCCAGGAGATCGGTGGCGTCGGCGAGGTGCTCGCGCAGGCAGTGAAGGACTTCTTCGACGAGCCGCACAACCGCAAACTTGTGACCAATCTGCTCAAAGAGGTCGAGGTCATTCCGCTCGCCGCGCCGAGAACCGCGGGCTCGCCGGTCGTGGGCAAGACGGTCGTTTTCACCGGCACGCTCGAGAAGATGACGCGGCAAGAGGCCAAGGCCCGTGCGGAGTCACTTGGCGCGAAGGTTTCAGGCTCGGTCTCAGCGAAGACCGACCTCGTCGTTGCCGGCCCCGGCGCGGGTTCCAAGCTCACCGAGGCGCAGAAGCACGGCGTGAAAGTGATCGATGAAGACGAATGGCTCAAGTTGATCGGTGGCTAGGAAGCTCTGTGTAACCTTTTGCTGTCAGGGTTGGTCTGTCGAAGGAGTGCGTCATGCGTAAAGTTCTATCCCTTGGCGTTCTGGTGCTCGCAGGCTTTGGGCTTTCCGGTTGCGTGGTCGCCAGCGTTGCCGGCGCCGCCGTCGATGGCGCCGTGACTGTCACCTCCACCGCCGTTCATGTGACCTCCCATGTCATGAAAGGGACGGCGGATGTCGTCACAGGAACGTCGGATGACGAGAAGAAGAAGTCGGATGACTAGAGCAGCTCTGGCTTCACGCGATCTTGAACGCACTGTCCCCTTGAAGCGCCGCGAAACGCAATAGGATCGAGCCTCCTTGGGCGGGAGGGTTTGATGGCGGCAAACGACAACACACGCATAGAGACCGGCTGGCGGATTCTTGGTCTCGGCATCATTGCCTTTGCGGCGATCGGGTTCGTCTGGGGCGATTTTCTTTCCGGCCAGCCGGTGCCGAAGTGGTTTCCGGAGCGCACGGCGCTCGCCTATGCCGCGGCTGTGTTCATGCTTGTTGCGGGTCTGGGCATCGAATGGCGCAGAACGGTCGCGTGGACCGCGGCTGCGCTTGTCGCCTATTTTGGCCTCCTTGTACTCCTCATCGAAAACGGCCGTGTGATCTTCAAGAACCTCACGGTGTATGGCGCCTATTTCGGCGTGGCAGAGCCGCTCTCGATCGTGGCTGGCGCGCTAATCATTTATGCGGCGACCGCAGACATGGATGTTTTACGCGCTGTGCGTCTGACGCGCGCAGCACAACTGACCTTCGGCGCCTGCGCGGTGTTCTTCGGCGGCGCGCATTTCGTCTATCTGAGCCTGACCGCGCCGCTGATCCCGAAATGGCTACCGCCGTCGCAGGAATTCTGGGCCTATGCGACCGGTCTGTTCCATATCGCGTCCGGCATCGCGATAATCACCGGCATACAAGCTCGTCTTGCCGCAAATTTGGCGGCGGTAATGTATGCCTTGTTCATCCCGCTGGTGTTCGTGCCGGTGCTCCAGACAGAACCCTCCGCTTTTCGCTGGACCGAGCTCGCCACGACCATCGTGCTCATCGGCGTCGCGCTCACCGTCGCGGACTCGCTGAAGCGGCAATAACGCCGCTGCCCAATTGAACCTCGCTTCGTGGAATGAGGAGGTTCAATTCGGCCTGACGCGGACGTTCCGAAAAGCCCTTCTTGCAGGTGTTCGATAAGCGGGCCGGAATTTATTTTTCCGGCGCGGTTACGCGCGTGTTCGCGTACGCAGCAGCGCAGGCTTTCCGCCGCTTTTCGCGGCAGCCTTGGGTCTTCTCGCTCCTCTGGGGATTTGGGAGAAATGGCGATGCCAGCGTTGCGCTGCAAGGGGCATCGGAGAATTTATTTTTGCCGGGTCACGCGCTCAACGCCTTCGCCAGGTACGGCAGGCTGGTGTCCATCCGGTAGTCGACTGACGAGTGGTTGTCCGGAAATTCTTCGTACATGTGTGCGACGCCGAGCTTGTCGAGTTCGCGGTGCATCCGCCGCGCGCCGTAGACGAGGTTGTACTGGTCGATGTCGCCGCAATCGATATAGAGGCCCTTGAGCGCCTTCAGTCCCGCGCCGCGTGTCTCCACCATCGTCAGGGGGTCCCATTTAAGCCAGTTGTTCCAGCGTTCTTCGATGAACTCACAGGTGTCGAACGTCACCGGCAGGCGCACGCCGTAGCGCGCGGTGGGATCGGGATCGAAGCTCGCCGCCTGCGCCAGCATCATGATGACGCCGACATCGGCATCTTTGGTCTTCGGCGTGGTCCAGAAATCGTCGATCCATTTGCCGATATCGCCACCGTTCTTCGCCAGCGCGCGCAGCACCGGCACGAACTCGTGGCCGTACATCAGCGGGAAGCCCATGTCGCCGGAATGCACCGCCGCCGCGCTCCAGAAATCGGGATGGAGCAGGGCATGCACCATCGCGCCATAACCGCCGGAGCTTTTACCGAACACGCCGCGCTTGCCCGCGCCGCCGCAACCGAATTTCTGCTCGACGAACGGCACAGCCTCGTTCAGCAGGAAATCGTCCCAATTCCCCATCGCGGTGGAGTTCACATACTGATTGCCGCCAAGTTTCGTGAAGCAGTCCGGAAACGCGACCATGCACGGCGCCATCGCGCCGGTTCCGATTAAACGATCGAGGCGCTCGGGCGCGTTCTCGCCGAAATTCTTCCAGTTTGTATGCGCCGGCCCACCGGCCGTGAAGCCGACGAGATCGACCAGCAGCGGCAAACCTTTGCCGTCTTGGCCGTGCGGCACATAGACATCGATGATCCGCTCCGTCGGATCGCCGAGGATGTTGTCTTTCAGCGCCACGCTCTCGAGCGTCAGGCGATGAACGGTACCGGCTTTGTAATCCCCACTGCGACGCATCAGATCGCTTTCGTCGCCTTCTCCAGCCACGCGCGCGTCTCATCGTCGACCAGCGGCGAGAGCGTTTCGCGCACGCGCTTGTGATAGGCGTTGAACCAGGCCCGTTCGCCTTCCGTCAGCAAACTCGGTTCGATCAGGTCGCTGTCGATGGGGGCGAGCGTGATGGTCTCGAACGCCATGAATTTGCGCTGTGGATCGCCGCCGGGAATGGACTTGGCGTCCGTCACCACGATCAGGTTCTCGATGCGGATGCCGTATTCGCCTTCCTTGTAATAGCCGGGCTCGTTGGAGCAGATCATCCCGGGCTGGAGCGCCTGCGTGACAGGGCGCTTGGAGATGTTCTGCGGTCCCTCATGCACCGACAGATACGAGCCGACGCCGTGGCCGGTGCCGTGATCGTAATCGCAGCCGACATCCCACAG
>CAZCJI010000378.1:0-3312 GCA_964498625.1 uncultured Rhizobium sp. | reverse complement strand
TGATTGCCGTATTGGGTGTGAATGCCGGCCAGACGGATGCCCCTTTGGATCAGATCAAGGAATATTTGCGCAAGGTTGCCAGCCGGGGCGAACTGGATCTCATGCTCCACGAACATATCCCGATGTTGCAATCCGCGGAAACCACCCACCCGGATGAACTGATGTTTGCGGAAACCAATTCCATCGACCTGCCAAAAGCCTAATAATCTTTCCAAAACTGTAGCGGCAGGCATCCATGCCTGCTGTAGTGGGCGGCTTCCGGCCGCCCGGGAAAACCGTAACTCTGGAGTTACATGGATTTGATCAGCGGTCGCGCCGAGCCGCCGGATTACAACCATTCAGAGCCGACGGGCGTCAGCTGGCACCGCTGAAAACCCCCAAGATTCGCTGTCGCCTTCTCCTGGTCCTTGAATTAAAATCCGGTTCGAATTGATATGAAAACACTGCTCACAATTTTGATCGGATTTGTCCTGGTTGCAGGCAATTTATCAGCTCAAGACGCAAAACCACCGGTGCGCTTTGCGATTGTCGGCCTGCAGCGGACCGGTTCCAGTTATCTGGTGAACCTGCTCGCAACACATCCCGAGATCCATTGCTGCGGTGAGATCTTCAACTCCGGCGGCATCCATCTGCGCTGGCCGGAGGAGAGAGGCGGCCGCCGCGCCGGGCGCGACATCGTCAACGAGCTGCGAGAGGTGCGCGCGCGCGATCCGCAAGAATTTCTCAGCCGCGTGCTCGCGCTCGATTTCGGCAAGCCGGCGATCGGCTTCAAGATATTCCCGAGCCATGACCCTAAAACCTTCGAACATATTCTCGACGATCGCGGTATCGCCAAGATCGTCCACAGCCGCGACAATGTTCTGGCGCGGTTTGCGTCGTTGCGTGCGGCGCGCGCGACAAGCGATTTCGTCGGCAGCGTCGAAAAGCCCCTTGTCGAGTTCAAAGCCAAAAGATTTGCCCTGTTCCATCGCGAGCATGTGGCGTTCTTCGACGGCCTGGAGCGCCGCCTCGCGTCAGGCAGACAGCGCTTTCACCGCTCCCGGTTCGAGGACTTCAACGATCCCGTCCGCATGACGGCGATACTGGAGTTTCTCAGCGTCGCCCCCGCGTTGCCGCCAGTGCGGGAGCCTCCGCCGAACCGGGGATCGTCCGATGTGCTGTCACGCTTCTCCAATCCCAGGATCGCCGAAGCGTATCTGCAGGAACACGATCTGATGCATTGGGCGCGCGAAGAAATTTAGAGTACCCGCGCGATCAATGACCGAACACGACCGCACCCATGATGCGACCGGGAATGAAAGTCAGTCCTCCGGCAACGAATACGCCGCCGATATAAAGCGCGAGCATCGCGCGGCGATGACGCGCGATGTCATGCGCCCTGGCGCCGACGATCGCGTTGTAGACCGCCCAGAAGGTCAGCGGCACAAGAAGATGGACCGGCGACAGGCCGAAGAACGGGCTGTTCGGCATAAGCTGATGCACCCACAGCGTCGTGACCGCCGTCACAGTCATCAGGGTCAGACAGAGGTAGCCCAGCGCGCGATGCAGCGGCGCGCCTTTGCGGCTGAAGACGATGAGCCATGTTCCGATCAGCGCCGCCGGAACCACCGTGGCCACATGAACCCGCACCGCCAGCGGCGCGTGCAACAATGGCTCCAGCGTCATGACGGCGTCCCTCATCCCGCGGCTTTTACATGGGTGCGGACGACCGCGGATTCAAGACTCCCATCGATGCGGCGCCAAATCTGAATGGCGCGCTTTACGGCATGCGGATAAAGCCGTGGCCACGGCCGTCGGTGCCACCGTATATGCCGATGACGACGCCGTTTCTGTTCATCCCGGTTACGGTCGTGCTCTTCGAATCGGGTGGATCAAAGCTCGTAATCTTCCCATGCGCCGATCGAATGAACCCGTGAAAGTGCGTACCGTCGAACCAGTGGCCGGCGATCTCGCCTTTGCGGTTGATCGCGATGGGGTTGGTTTGTTGCGAGCCGGGCGGATCGAAGGAAACGACAGTGCCGTCCGGCGAGCGCACGAAGCCGCTTGAGGTTGGGTGATCATAGTATCCGGTGACCGTTCCGCTATCACTGATCGCGACGGGGACGGTCCGCGATGCGTCGGGAATGCCAAAGGTGGTGATTGTTCCATCGGGCACGCGCACGAAGCCGACATAGGTATTGTCATCGATGTTCCAATAATATCCCGTGACCGCACCTGTTGAATTCAGGCCATAAGGTTGCGTGACAGGAGTTCCGGTCACGCCATAGGTCGCCGTTTTTCCATTCGCTTTGCGGAGAAAGCCTTTCTCCATGCCATCGTTGTCGGTGAATCCCCCAGCGATCGTTCCGGCGTCATTGATGCGGAGCGCGGTGATATTGGGCGGCCTAACCCCACCGCCCAAGTGTCGCGGATCGATATCAAGAATTGTCCCGTCTGACTTTCGCAAAAAGCCATTGAAACCATATTCGCCATCCCAGTCGCCCACGATTTCACCCTTGCCGTTGATGACGCTGGGTGTGGTGCCCAGGGAATTCTTCACCGCGAACGTTGTGAACGTTCCATCGGAGCTTCGGATAAAGCCGGTGAAAAAGCCTCCCGCGGACGGCATAAAAAGTCCGGTCGCGTCGCCATTGTCGTTTATCCCGGCCGGCTCGGTAAGGTTGGAGTTTGGAACATCGAACGTCGTATAGGTTTCTGCCAATGCACTCGAAATGGTCAGATCAAAGCTCACCAGAGCAAATGCACCTGCGCACATGGCGGCTTTGAGTCCAGTTTTCGCAATAGAATTCAATTCGTGCTCCTTCGGCTGTGGTCCGGCCACGATGGATCGGGAGAGCATCGCCGAGCGGTGGCCGTTGAGTCCTCAATAAGACTCTTAAAAAGCATGGATTTCTTCTTTGGAGTGACAAGTCGAAAATCACCGGGGCCGGCGCGCCTATGAGATTTCCGGCAAAGCGGGCAAAACCGGCGCATTTGCGCGCCAAGCTGATCGTGCCAGATTCGCGTTGGAACGGCGCATCCCCAAGGAAGCACTTGAGGATTTAAGGGTCTTATTGAGGACTCAATGGCCGCGCCTCGGCGATAATTGCAGAGTCCGTTGGCACCAGCGGTGACGTGAAGGACGGGCGAGGAGATAGGTATGAACAGGTTGACGAGAACTCTGCTTGGCGGCGCGGCGCTCAGCGCGCTGGCAGCCGCTCCCGGCATGGCCCAGCAAAAGCATTCCGCTTTCAACTTGATGGCATTGCATGCGGGTCGCGTGGTCAACAAAACCGGCCCCGCCGACGGACAGCAACGTTCATGCAGTCCGAG
>CAZCJI010000377.1:0-3314 GCA_964498625.1 uncultured Rhizobium sp. | reverse complement strand
TTCAGGATCGCGAACAGCATGTCCTGCTTGCGCATGGACGATGCGTTCTCGATCTCGAGATCTTCGGCGAAAGCCAAAAGATCGGTGGGGGTCTTGGTCTTGAGGTCCTGCAATTTCATGGTCTGCAGGCCGGATTGTACTGTCATGGAAAATACACCTGGAACTTATGATGGGAGGTTGGTCCGGTTCTGGCAAAGCGCTCAACGCGCCCGCGCGGTTTCATCGGATGTTGCTTGAACACCGCACCGGTTTTCCCGGGTCTGACGTTCGGCGATTTCCGCGCCTTCCGTCTGCGATGTGGTGGGAACAGTTTCTATATAGCGCGATTTTGCGCCGATGCAAATGGCGGCCAAACCTCAAAAGGGCTGCACGATTACCAGGATGACAATGAAAACCATCAACAAGGGTGGGATTTCATTCAGGATGCGGTAGAACCGGGCGGGCTTGTCGTTGCGGTCCTGCGCGAACGCCCTCACCCGGCCGGCCAGGTATCCATGCAGTCCGGACATGACCACCACCAGCGCGAACTTCGCCTGAAACCAGTGCTCTTCATAGGCGGCGGTCAGCCATGCCAACGTCACTCCAAACACCCAGGTCGCAATCATCGCGGGATTGATGATGGCTCTCAACAACCGCCGTTCCATCGTTTTGAATCGTTCGGATTCCGCGGAGCCCGGTGTCGTCTCGGTGTGATACACAAACAGCCGCGGCAGATAGAACATGCCGGCCATCCACGCGATCGCGCTGATCACATGGAACGCCTTGATCCAGAGAATGCTGTTCGAAAGGAACATCATCATGGGTGGGTCTCACGAAAGCCGCAGCGGGCGAACTGCGCGGGACAGAGCCTAGCCGATGCGGTTCCCGTCGCAAGATCGGCCAGCGTCTCAATGAAAGGCTGGCGAACGCCAACTGTCGGTGCGCGCAGATAGTCCGGCACGCCGGTTTCATGCGCGAGTTTGGCGTATTCGATGTCGAGCTCGACCAGTGTTTCCGAGTGCTCGGACACAAAAGCGATCGGCGCGACGACGACACCGAGACCTTCGCTCCCCGCACGGCGGATTTCGGCATCGGTCGCAGGCCCGATCCATTTCAGCGGACCGACCCGGCTCTGATAGCAGATCGTGTGATCGAGTCCGTCTATCCCCAATTTCTCCACAAGGGCCGCAGCCGTTCGTCCGACCTGCCATCGATAGGGATCGCCCTTCGCCACCACGCGCTCCGGCAACCCGTGCGCGGATAGCAAAAGCCGGTAGCGAATACCGGGCTTTGTCCTTGCCCAGGTGTCGCGGACCGAATCCACAAGCGCGTCGATAAATCCGGCGGCATCTGGATAGCAGCAGACCTGCGCCGTCAGCGCCGCGAGCCCGACCTTCTTCGCGGCGCGATACCAATCCTGCAGCGACGACGCCGTGGTCGTGGTCGAAAATTGCGGATAGAGCGGAAGAAGAACGATTTTGTCCGGAGTCCATTCCTTCACGGCCAGTGCAGCGCCATCGCTAAAGGGATGCCAGCAGCGCATCGCGATGAACGTCTTCGCATCCAAACCCCGAGCAGACAGCACGTTCTCAAGCGCGCGCGCCTGGGCCCGCGTTTCTTCCACAATCGGGGAACGGCCTCCGATCTTGGCGTAGATCTCACGCGCAATAGGCGCCCGGCGCCGTGCGATCAGGCGGCCGAGTGGTTTGCGCACAATGCCGGGCAGCGAAATAATTGCCGGGTCGGTGAACAGGTTGCGCAGGAACGGCTCGACAGCCTCGGGACAGTCCGGGCCGCCGAGATTGAACAGCACAACGGCAAGCTTCACGCCGCGCCTCGCACGAGTTTCAACAATTCTTCCACATGGGCGATCGGCGTTTCCGGAAGGATGCCGTGCCCGAGATTGAAGATGAACGGCACACCGGATGTCGCAGTCAGGATCACATTCACGGCTTCCCGCAACGCGCGTCCACCGGCGATCAAGGCAATAGGATCGAGATTCCCCTGGAGTGCTGCCTTGTCACCAAGCGTCTTCACAGCCCAGGGCATCGAGGTCGCCGTATCGAGCGAAATTGCATCGACCCCGGTCTCCCTCACGTATCGCTCATAACCGGCGAGCGTCGCCGCGCGCGGAAAACCAATGATCTTCGCCTTGGGATGAACTGTGCGTATCTGTGCGACGATCTTCTTCGTTGGCGCGATCACCCAGCGATCGAACTGCGCGTCCGGCAATCCAGAGGCCCAGCTGTCGAAGATCTGCACTGCATCTGCACCCGCTTCGAGCTGCATCATGAGATGCCGGGCGACGCAATCTCCAAGCACATCGAGCAACCGGTCAAAATCTTCCGGCGCGCGATAGCCCCAGAGTTTCGCGGCGCGCTGTTCGTCACCACCTCGACCAGCCGCCATATAGGTCGCCAAGGTCCAGGGCGCGCCTGCGAAGCCCAGCAGTGTTGTCTTGCCGTCCAGAGCACCACGAACTCGTCCGAGCGTCTCATAGGCCGGCGCAAGCTTGCTGGCCCACACCGCTGGATCACGATCCAGACCGTCGGCACTGGTAATCGGCGGAAGCGAAGGGCCTTCGCCCTCCGTAAACTTCACATTGCAGCCCAGCGCATAGGGCACTGTCAGAATATCGGAGAAGATGATCGCCGCATCGAATCCAAATCTGCGGATTGGTTGAAGCGTGATCTCCGCCGCCATCGCCGGATCGTTGCACATCGTCCAGAACGAACCCACTTTCGCGCGCAGCTCACGATATTCCGGCAGATAGCGTCCCGCCTGACGCATCAACCAGACCGGCGGCGGATTTCCTTTTTCACCGTTCAATACACCGATCAGAGACTTCTCTTCCTTCAATACAAGACTCCTTAGAAAAGATGATGAGGAAGAAGATGGCCCTGTGGGTTGTGGAAGAGTTTGTGGGTCGGGTTTTTTCTAGGCTGGAAGCTTAGGAGACTCAAGGCACAAAGGCTTGGCGGCCTTTGGTCTCATCGACAGTTGGGCGTGAGCTTTTTGGGGATGAGGCTGTGTGAGAGACGCGCGCTGTTGGCAAAACCGATATATGCTGGGAAAACGCGTTACGCTGTGTGCGCAAAGGGAATGGATTTGTGAGTAATACGTTCCATGTTCATCTGGTGTCTGACGCCACGGGTGAGACGCTGAATGCGATCGCCAAGGCGGCGCTTGCGCAGTTCGAAGGCGTAACTGTTCAAGAGCATGCTTACACTCTAGTTCGAAGCAGAAGGCAGCTGGAGCGGGCGATAGAGCACATCCGCGAGAATCCCGGCTTGGTGTTTTTCACCCTCGCCAGTGTCGAGCTCCGGGAGGAACTG
>CAZCJI010000376.1:0-3323 GCA_964498625.1 uncultured Rhizobium sp. | reverse complement strand
GAAACCGATCTTCGTCACGCCCAGGCGCTGTGCATCCGCAAGCACCATCGCAACCGTATCGTATTTCGCGAGTTTGTCCGGATTGAGATGGATTTCGGGCTGAAGCGGCAACTCCTGCTGCGCTTGGGACACAAAGTAGGAATCCATCGTATCGCGGCTGATCGGCGAACCGTTCCACAGGATCGAACCGTCGAAATCCACCACCAGGTTCACGGGCTGCGTCAGCGGCGGCGGCGGGTTCGCCACGGGCTTCGGCATATCCAGCTTCACGGCATGCGTCTGGATGGGAAGCGTGATGATGAGAAGGGTGAGAAGAACGAGCATCACGTCGATAAGCGGCGTGGTGTTCATTTCCACCATCACTTCGCCTTCGCCACTTGCCGGACCGACACTGCCTGCCATTTCAAACTACCTTCCAGATAACGCGATAAGGACTACTCGCCGTTGTGCGGCTCGGTAAGGAAGCCGACTTTCAGGATGCCGGCCTGCTGGGCCGCAAACACCACGCGACCAACCGCCTCGAAGCGGACACGCGCATCGCCGCGAATGTGCACCTCAGGCATGTTCGCGGCCGACATTCCGCGCGCCTGCGCACGGCGAAGCGCGTCCTCGAAATGGCCTTTCAACTCGGACACGTCGATAGGGGCGTTGTTGTAATAGATGTTCTCGTCCTTATCGACCGCGACCACGATGTTTTCCGGCTTCGTGACCGTCACGATGTTGCGAGCGTTCGGCAGATGCACCGGCACAGTCCGGATGAACACCGGAATGGTCACGAGGAAGACCACAAGAAGCACCAGCATCACGTCCACCAAAGGTGTGGTGTTGATGGTCGTGTTCAGTTCTGGCTCTTCCTCGAGCACATCGGTTGCGACGTCCAATGCCATACCGGTCACTCTCCTGCGCTAAAAACCCAGATCTCGCGGCTTATTTGCTCTTCGAGATCAGGTAGGTCTGCAGGTCGCCGGCGAAGCCGCGCAGCTTTTCCTGGATGACCTTGTTGCGGCGGACGAGGAAGTTGTAGCAAAGCACCGCGGGAACGGCCACGAACAGACCGATGGCGGTCATGATCAGCGCTTCACCGACCGGGCCGGCAACCTTGTCGATCGACATCTGACCGGCGACACCGATCGCGATAAGGGCCTGCAAGATACCCCACACCGTACCGAACAGACCGACGAACGGCGCTGTCGAACCGACAGAAGCGAGGAACGCGATACCGCCCTGAAGGCGCGCATTGGCGTCATCGAGCTGGCGGGTCAGCGACATGGCGATCCAGTCGTTGAGGCCGACAAGGGATGTTCCGCCCTGGCTGGCGCGAACGCCACTTTCCGCGATCAGGCGGAACATGGAGTTCTTCGGCAGTTTGTCGATGCCTTCGTTCAGGGTGCCCGACGACCAGAAACGGCGCTCGACCGTGCGTGCCTGACCGAGGATGCGGCCCTGCTCGAAATATTTGACGAAGAAAATGTACCAGCTACCGATCGACATGATGGCGAGCAGGATCAGCACACCCAGAGACACCGGGTTGCCTTTGTGGATGATGTCCATGAGGCCGTACGGGTTCTCGGCAGGAGCAGATGAAGGCGACGGCGCCTTCACCGCAGGAGCGGCGGGTGCGCTTGCATCCGGAGCAGCCGATGAAGCGGCAGCAGGCGGACTGCCTGCCGGCGGCGTCGCGTTATTGTCTTGCGCGAGCGCGGCGCCAGAAAAGAGGACGACCGCAGCGACGATCGTCAAAAATTTCGAGTTCATTTAGCGTACTCCGTATCTTTAGAAACCTATGAAAACCGGCCCTGACGACCGGTCTTTACACCCACACCCAAATTCTCAGTGCAGCTTCCACTGCACGGCTGCTTGCCAGCTCATCTCGACGGGATTGCCGTCCTGCGTCGCTGGCTTGTAACGCCAATGCGACACGCAAGTAATGGTCGCGGCATCGAGGCGGTCAAAGCCACTCGATTTGGAAACTGTCACATCCGATACACTCCCGTCGGGTTGGACCTTGAAGGACGCAGTAGCAGTACCCTCTTCATTCAACCGAACGGAAACTTCAGGATAAAAGTTACCGCCACAAACGTGCGGCTTGCCGACCGAAACTGGCGTTGAAGCGATAGCATGCACGACCGGCGGAGCCGGCGGCGGTGGCTTGTTCGTCACCGTGATCGGGCTCGCCGTCACAGGAGCCTCGATGTTGATCTCCGGCGGAGGCGCCACGGGCGGCGGCGGAAGCTCGACCTGCGGCGGCGGCGGCGGAGGCGGCTTCGGGGCGATCTTCTCCTGTTCGACGGCGACCTTCAGTTCTTCCGGCAGCTTCGAAATGATCTGTCCGGCGAGACCGGAAATAATTGCATATACAAATCCGGCCTGAAGAAGCAGCGACGCCCCAAGGCCGGCCATCCTGGCCGGTGTAAAGCGGCTTTGCGGAACTGCGCGTTGACTGTGGAATGGTTGTTCCATGGCTCTACTTTGACCTGACAAAACTACACACGGCGCAAAGGCGCCGTGCCTTGCGACAAAGACTGAAACTGACCCATCCCCCACGGGTGCCCGTTGCGTCCGGGCGCTCCGTAAAACTTGTTCCAATGGTAATCATGGTTTTTTGTTCGGTCCAGTCTTTCGATTGGTTAACTCTGTCTCATTAGTACTTTGGTGGAAAGCGCGGCGCGTTCGCCTTTTGCCCTTCATGCCCGGAGCGAAAACGGCAAGGTTCCTCCGCTATAACAAACGCGTGGCTCCCTACAAAGGTGCAGCCAAATTCGCGTCATTTCTGTGTCATGTCGCGACGCGCTCAAACGCGACGAATCGTATCACCTCGTGGATTCAAGGCTTTAGGCCGCAGGTCATCCACAGCTGAAAATTGAGAATTGCGCAGGACGGCCGGGAAGGCCTGCGAAATCGGGGCCGACTCCCACGAATCTTCGGCGCGCAATTGCGCTGCCGACGCGCGGTGTTACGGTCAGATAGCGGCGATCCAATCGATGACGCTCAGCAAAATGTGAAGGCCTTTCCATGCGATATCTCCACACGATGGTGCGCGTCGCCGATCTGGACGCAGCGCTCGACTTCTATTGCGCCAAACTCGGGCTTCAGGAGATTCGCCGGATCGAAAACGACAAGGGCCGTTTCACGCTCGTCTTCCTGGCGGCGCCGGACGATGCCGGCCGCGCGGCGCAGGACCAGGCACCAATGGTCGAACTCACCTACAACTGGGACAAGGAAAGCTACACCGGCGGCCGCAACTTCGGGCATCTCGCGTATCGCGTGAAGGACATCTACGCGACCTGCCAGAGACTGATGGACGGCGGCGTGACCATCAACCG
>CAZCJI010000375.1:0-3325 GCA_964498625.1 uncultured Rhizobium sp. | reverse complement strand
CCCTGTTACAGCACCTAGCGAATAGGAATCTTGAATTGTGGAATGCAGGTCAGTTTCATTCTTGCCCATCAAACCGCCCACAAAAGCGCCGCTAGTGCCCGTAACAGCTCCAGTAGAATAGACATTGCTGAGCACCCCCCCTGCATCGTCGCCGATCAGCCCGCCAACCAAATTGCCGTCACCACTCGAAACTGATCCTGTTGCGTAGCTCTGTGCGACTATCCCCTCGTTAAGTCCGCCACCTGTGCCAGACCCATCGTTCTTCCCTATTAGGCCGCCGACCGTGACGCCACCTATCCCGGAAACGTTGGCGCTCGAATGTGAACGCAGAATGGTCCCGCCCGAGTTCCAGCCAACGAGGCCCCCAGCGAGACCGCTAGAAACACCTCGATTGCTCGATAAATTGCCCGTGACGTAGCAATTGGTAATGCTTGCTCCTTGATTGAGTCCTACCAAAGAACCAACAGTACTAGACGTGCTCGTTATACTGACGTTGACGAGGCCGATGTCGCGCAGCTGAATATTCTGAACGCCCTCACCAGACCAACCGATTAAGCCCGTATAGATACCGTCACTGGGATCATCGATACTAAAATTGGATATGGCGTTGCCAAGCCCTTCTATACTGCCATCGTAAGTGGCGATGGGCGCGGTCGAGTAAGTTTTGCCAGATGCATCGATGTCCTTCGCGATCGCTACATAGGCATTGGGAAATCTGCCCGTGGTCCGCTTAATCAGGTTTTGCATACTGCTGACGAGCCAATAGCGATCGCCATTGATGATCAGAGTGCTTTTGTTGTCGTGGAATTCGATATGACCGGTTTGCGGAATAAAGAAATCGCCGCCAGCCCCGCCATCGTTCGTGGTGATCGTCATGGCGCCCGCGCCTGCTACGACGACGGGCTTGCCAAAAGTGATCGAGTGGTAGCTATCGAGTGTGAGCTTACTCTCGTTTGACCAGCTTAGTTTCGTAGTAATCTCGATATCGGGATTCTGCGCCGTACTTTTGATCGTTGCGATGCCATCTGCCAACATCCCATCGAGATCGCTGACGTTCAGCACCGCTTTCTTCGCCGTCGGCGTGCAGACACCATTGGAGCAGCTCATGTTCGATGTCGGCTTCGTCGAGATTACGACATCAGCATGGGCCGAACCCGCGCCGAGCATCGCGAGCACCAATGCCGCGTGTCTGGAAATCGAAGCCATCGAAACAATCCCCTGCCAGCGAACGGCACGATCCTACCACGCCGCTTCCCGTCCCACGAGAAGTCCTCTTGATCCGGCGTCCCGCCATTCCCATATGGAGCAGTTCGCCGGGCACGAACGGAGGTGTTGGCCCGGGATGTTGTAGAGCGAGGGTACCCCTTCGTGATTTTCGCCGAACAATTATCGATCCTTTGCGAGCCTGTCGGCGGGATGAATCTTGCCACGCACTGTTCGATAAGCGAGGGGGACACCCCTTCAGAAAACCGAGGTTCAAATGGGAGGCGCGAAGGCGCGCGGAGAAAAATTGTTGAGAACGCGATTTCAAGTCTCAAGCCGTTGGGGTTTTCGGCGTGACGCATCTAGGGCTTGAATGCGGCCGCCGTCTTGACCCTGACACATCGCTGCCGCAAACAGGCGGCGCGTTTCCGGGTACCGGTCCATGACCATCAACACACGTGTCGAGCCGCTGCTGCCGCGCTTTGCGAGCGTGGAAAAAGTGATCGAACGGCTGAAACCCGCCGAGCCCGTCTATGTGCTGCATCCGGCGCGTTTTGCCGAGGCCGCGAAGCGTTTTCTCGAGCAGTTTCCCGGCGACACGATGTATGCGGTGAAGGCCAATCCCGCGCCACTGGTTCTGGATCAGGTGTGGGCCGCGGGCATCCGTCACTACGACACCGCCTCGCTGCCCGAGATCGAGCTGGTGAAGGCCAAGTTCCCCGACGCGATTTGCCACTTCATGGCGCCGGTGCGCCAGGTGGGCAGCGCCAGGGCGGCGTTCGAGAAGTTCGGCGTCACCGACTTTGTCGTCGATTGCGAATTCGAACTCGAAAAACTTCTCGCTGAAATCAAGACGCCGAAGAAAATCCGCATCTTCGTGCGCATTGCAACGCCCCTCGGCGGCGCGCTGATCGAATTGTCGAGCAAGTTCGGCGCGACGCAGGACGACTGCGTGAAACTCTTGAAGCGCGTTGCTGAATCCGGCGCCGCGCCGTGCATGACGTTCCATGTCGGCTCGCAATGCCTTTCGCCGTTCTCCTATGCGCAGGCGCTGGAGATGGTGCGGCGCACGGCGGCCGCGGCCGGTGTTACGCTGGACGCGATCGACATGGGCGGCGGATTCCCGGGCCCCTATCTCGGCAACGACGTGCCGCCCTATCAATGGTATTTCGGTACCATCAAGGAAGCGCTCGCAAGCTTCGGCGACAAGGTGCCGCCAGTGATGTGCGAGCCCGGCCGCGCGCTGATCGCGGAAGGGGTGACGCTCATCAACCAGGTCATCCTGCGCAAGGGCGACAGCCTTTACATGAACGATGGCGTCTATGGCAGTTTCGACGAACTCACGCTTCCCGGCTGGACGGCGGAATACGCCACGCATACCTATTCGCTCGACGCGAAGAACCGCGTGCTCCCGCTCGCCGGCAACAAGAAGGCGTTCCGCGTCTATGGGCCGACCTGCGACACGCTCGACGTGTTGCCCAGGCCCTTGATGCTGCCGGAAGACATCGCGGCCGGCGATTTCGTCGTGTTCGACTCCATCGGCGCCTATTCGATCGCGCTGCGCACCAATTTTAACGGCTTTCTTCCCGACAATTGGGCGATCGCCGGTAACTGAGCGGTTTTCAGGCCACAACCTTGAATTAATTCCCTGACGCCACTCGCCACAGAAAATCCACGTGGTAGTTTTGGCCGTCGAAGTGATTTCGGGGGATGTCGTGCTTTTCAAACGGATTTTGCTGTGCGCGGCACTCGCGCTGACGGCGGGACAGGCGCATGCCGCGGATTGTCAGCTCAAACAACTCGCTTCGCTCGATGCGATCGTCAAGGACAACGAGGTCCTGATCCCCGTCACATTGTCGGGGCAGACTGGCGGATATTTCGTCCTGGATTTCAACGCACTCGTCTCGGGTCTCGCGGATTCGAGCGCCGATGCGCTCCATCTGAAGCGGAGTTTCATGAATTCGCGCCTGACGATCCATCTCGACGGCAAGCTCGTTCGCGAGCAGGTCGTGGTCCCGCTGCAGATGGGCGGCGTCAAAGGCGACATCATCATGGGCGTGATCCCGCAATATGCGCCCAGCGACAAACGCATCGTCGGCGTCGTCGGCACCGATCTTCTCGT
>CAZCJI010000374.1:0-3332 GCA_964498625.1 uncultured Rhizobium sp. | reverse complement strand
CGTGTTCACCGATTAAGATACCGGTTTCCTCAAACGTCTCGCGGATCGCGGCAAGCGCAAGACCGCGTGCGCGTGCCGTGGTGATGCCGCGGGCGACGCGCGCCATGACCTCGGGACGCAGATCCTTTTCAACCGGGATGCGCTGATCGCCCGGATCCATGCGTCCGCCGGGGAAGACATACTTGTTCGCCATGAAGGCCATGCCGGAGGAGCGACAACCCATGAGGATCCGGGGCGCATCCTGATCCCGACGCACCAGCACGAGCGTGGCCGCATCCTTCGGGCGCAGGACACCGGGCACGATGTCGTCGCTGGAATCTTCCATCACCATCGGATCAGCGTCTGCGTTTCGACGTTTTCTTGAACGGAGGCCGTTGCGGGCGCTGCGGCCCGCTCTGGCCCGACGAGTTTGATTCCGCGAGATCAAACCGCATGCCACCTGTGAGCGGCGCCGCTTCCGCGAGTTTGACCGAGACAATATCGCCAAGCTTGTAAACCGTGCCGGTGCGGTCACCGATCATCGCGTGCTTCTTCTCATCGTGGCGGAAATATTCGAAGCCGAGCGCGCGGGCAGGCAGGAGACCTTCTGCACCGGTCTCCGCGAGTCGCACGAACAGGCCGAACTTCGTCACGCCGGTGATACGCGCGTCGAAGGTCGCGCCGATGCGATCTTGCATGTAGGCCGCGACATAGCGATCGGTGGAGTCACGCTCCGCCGCCATCGCGCGGCGCTCCGTCATGGAGATGTGTTGGGCGGTCTCACCAAGACGCCCAATTTCTTTGTCGTTCAGCCCGTCGGCACCGAGTTTTAAACCTCTGATCAGGGCACGATGCACCACAAGATCGGCATAGCGCCGGATCGGTGACGTGAAATGCGCGTAGCGCTGCAGGTTCAGACCGAAATGGCCGAAGTTGTCTGGCTGATAGACGGCCTGGGCCTGCGTCCGCAGCACGACGTCATTCATTACGGCCTCATGCGGTCCGCCTTTGGCGTTGGCGAGGATACGGTTGAACACGCCCGGTTTGACGACCTGTCCCTTCGCGAACGGCAGATTGATCGTGCGCAGATAATCGGAAAACGAGAATAGCTTCTCCTTTGAGGGATGCTCATGCACGCGATAGATCAGCGGCATGCGCGCCTTCTCGAGGGACTCCGCCGCCGCAACATTGGCAAGCACCATGAATTCCTCGATCAGGCGCATAGATTCGAGTCGCTGTTTGAAGGCGATGGATTTCACTTTGCCATCGTCGCCGATGACGATGCGGCGCTCCGGCAGATCGAGATCGAGCGGATCGCGTGCTTCGCGGGCGATAACCAGAGATTTGTAGCAGGCCCAGAGCCCTTTCAGTGCTTCGCGGGCTATTACTGGAACTGCGTCGTCGGCTTTACCGTCGAACGCGTTTTGCGCCTGCTGATAGGTGAGACTGGCGGCGGAGCGCATCACACCACGCAGGAATTCGTGACGCTTCTTCTTGCCGTTCTTGTCGAACACCATCCGCACTGCGAGGCATGGCCGGTCGACATTGTCCATAAGGGAGCAAAGATCGGCGGATAGCCGCTCCGGCAGCATCGGCACGACGCGGTCAGGGAAGTAGCAGGAGTTGCCGCGCTTATAGGCTTCGTGATCCAACGGCGAACCGGGCCGCACATAATGCGCGACGTCCGCAATCGCGACGATAGCGATATGGCCGCCCGCATTGCCGGGATCGTCATCCGGCGCGGCCCACACGGCGTCGTCGTGATCGCGCGCATCCTCGGGATCGATGGTGAGCAGCGCGAATTTGCGCAGGTCCGTGCGCCCGCGCGGATCGGCCTGCACGGCGCCTTTCGCTTCGTCGAGCGCATCCTTCGGAAAGTCCGTCGGGATTCCATGGGCGTGAATGGCGATCAGGCTCACGGCCTTCGGGGCATCCATATTGCCCAGGCGTTCGATCACGCGTGCGCGCGGATTGCCCGAAGCGCGGCCGGCAACTGGTTCGCAAACGACAAGTTCGTTGTTCTTTGCACCGGCGAGATCGCGAGCATCGACGGTGAATTCCGTGCGGCTCTTGCGGTCGATCGGCGCGATACGCGTGCCATTCATAGTGACGACACCGAGCACGCGATGCGCGCTGGCGCCGAGCCGCTTGATGACCCGTGCCTCGTAACCATCTTTGGCCTGTTCGAGCCGTGCGAGCACACGCTCCCCGCGGCCGAGTGCGGGACCGCTATCATCGCGGCCTGGTACGACGATGATTTTCGGCGGCTCTTCGTTGGATTCCCAACGCTGCGGACGCGCGAGCAATTCGCCGTCCATATCCTGGCCGGTGATTTCGAGCACCGTGACTTCGGGGATCGTGCCGGGGCGTTCGTAGCCGCGCTTGCGCGTGCCGCTGGCCGCACCTTCTTCGGCGAGTTCGCGCAAAATGCGCTTCAGTGTGATGCGGTCGGGACCTTTGACGCCGAGCACGCGGCCAATGTCGCGTTTGCCGGCGCCGGGTTGCGAGGCGAGCGCTTCGAGCACGCGTGCTTTGTCGAGGACTGGCGCGTTGCCGCGCGCACCCTTCTTCGGAATGTTACTCCGCGGGTTCGGGTGTTTTCCGCTTGGTTGCTTTTTTCTTGGCAGGTTTTTTGTCCGTTTCGGATTTGTTTTGTTTCTTGGGCTTGGCCGCCGCCTTCTTGGCGGGCGCTTTTGCCGCTTTCTTTTTCTTCGTCTTGCCACCGCCCTTTGCGATACGCGCCGCGATCAGGGCTGCGGCATCGGCAAGTGTAATCGAGTCGGCATCACCGTCGCCCGGAATTGTGGCATTCGTTGTGCCGTCGGTGACATAGGTGCCGTAACGGCCTTTCATCACCTTGATCATTTCGCCGCTTGTGGGGTCGGGGCCAAGCTCCTTCAGCGGCTCTGGGCCGCGTCGCTTGAAACCTTTTGCCTTGCGCTCGGCGATGAGCGTGACCGCATGGTTGAGGCCGATGTTGAACACGTCGTCTGGCGATTCCAGCGACGCGTACTGCTTTTCGTGCTGCACATAGGGTCCGAAGCGACCAAAGTTCGCCGTGATCGGCTGACCGGTCTCCGGATGCATGCCTACCAGACGCGGCAGCGACAGCAGCTTGATCGCGAGTTCGAGATCGACATGCGATGTGTCGGTACCTTTGGGGATGCTCCCGCGCTTCGGCTTGTCGCCATCGCCGAGCTGCACGTAGGGCCCGAAGCGACCGCTACGCAGCGTGATCATCTCGCCGGTTTCGGGGAATGGGCCCAGTTCGACGGGCTCGCCGCCGCCTTCGCCGTTTTTCTGGCCGATCTGGCGCGTGAACTTGCAGTTCGGATAGTTCGAGCAGCCGACGA
>CAZCJI010000373.1:0-3333 GCA_964498625.1 uncultured Rhizobium sp. | reverse complement strand
TTCGCGCCGCGCCTGTCGTTCTTCTTCGGCATCGGCATGAATTTCTTCATGGAGGCGGCAAAGCTCCGCGCCGCGCGCCTGTTGTGGTCGAAGATCATGGCTGGCTTCGGCGCGAAGAATCCGGAATCGCTCATGCTGCGCACGCATTGCCAGACCTCTGGCGTGTCGCTGACCGAGCAGGATCCGTACAACAATGTCGTGCGCACGGCGTACGAGGCGCTGGCCGCGGTGCTTGGTGGCACGCAATCGCTGCACACCAATTCGTTCGACGAGGCGATCGCGCTGCCGACCGAGTTCTCGGCTCGCATCGCGCGCAACACCCAACTCATCCTGCAAAACGAAACGCACGTGACCAGGGTCGTCGATCCGCTGGGCGGTTCCTACTATGTCGAAGCGCTGACCCATGCGCTCGCCACCCATGCGCAGGCGATCATCGACGAGGTCGAGGCGATGGGCGGCATGACCAGGGCGGTCGAGGCCGGCATCCCGAAGCTGCGCATCGAGGAAGCCGCCGCGCGCCGCCAGGCCCGCGTCGACAAGGGCGAAGACGTTATCGTCGGCGTCAACAAGTTCCAACTCGACAAGGAAGATGAGATCGATGTCCGCGACATCGACAACGAAGCGGTGCGCGACGCGCAGATCGTGCGGCTGAACACCGTGCGTTCGACACGCGATGCGAAGAAATATGCCGAAGCCATCGCGGCGCTGGAGAAGGGCGCCGCATCGGGCGAGGGCAATCTGCTGGCGCTTGCGGTGGAAGCGGCCCGCGCGCGCGCGACCGTCGGCGAAATCTCCGACGCGATGGAGAAGAGCTTCGGCCGTCATCGCGCCGAGATCCGTTCGATCAGCGGCGTGTATGGCGGCGCCTATGAAGGCGACAACGAATTCGCCGCCATCCAGGGCGAGGTTGAGACGTTCGTCAAGGAGGAGGGCCGCCGCCCGCGCATGCTTGTCGCCAAGATGGGGCAGGACGGCCACGACCGCGGCGCCAAGATCATCGCCACCGCCTTTGCCGATCTCGGCTTCGACGTCGATATCGGCGCGCTGTTCCAGACGCCGGACGAAGTGGCGCAGGACGCCATCGATTCCGATGTGCATGTCGTCGGCATTTCGAGCCAGGCCGCCGGTCACAAGACATTGGTCCCGCAGCTGATCGAGGCGCTGAAAAAGCGCAAAGCCGGCGACATTCTGGTCGTGGTCGGCGGCGTGATCCCAGCGCAGGACTATCCGTTCCTAGAGAAGGCAGGCGTCGCCGCGATCTTCGGCCCCGGCACCAACATCCCCGACGCCGCGCGCGATGTCCTCAAACTCATCCGTACACGGAAGATTCATCATGCGGCCGAATAACTAGCGATGCTGACCGCGATCCTGCTCGCCGCGGCTGGCGCGAACACTGCGCCGCCTGCCAACACCGTTCAACCTGTGTCCATCGGCGCGCCGCATACCTGCGCAGAGAATCAGTACCCGGTGTCCGCGTTGCAGACCGGTGCCGAGGGGCACAGCATCCTGAAGTTCACGATCACCAAGGATGGCCACACGTCTGATATTGCGATTGCCAATACCAGCGGCAATGACGATCTCGACACCGCAGCGGCGGCCTGCGCGCGCGACTGGATGTACCGCCCTGCGACCCAGAACGGAGAGGCCATCGATGCGCCGTGGATGGCGCAGGTGGTTTGGCAAATCGGCGTATCGAAGCTCTATGAGCCGGAGGATGTTATGAGCCTGGTCTGCATCAAGGCCGATGGCGAAGCGTATGACGAGGTGAAGAAGACGCCTCTTCATGCGGTGGTGCGCATTCATTTCTCGGGCGGCGCTATTGAAAGTGCGACGCTCGCGGGAAGCAGCGGAAACCCGGATCTCGATACCCGCGTCCTGGCCTGCTATCGCGGGATAGCGCGCGAATACACGACAAACATTCCCGACGGCGATGAAGTGTTCGTCGCCATGCTCCCGCCGGATTCGTAAAGCCGGTGGCGACGCACGGAAGCGCTGCGACGGCTTAGTTTCCGATATTCTTCTTCAGGAACGCTTCAGTCTCCTTCAGGAACCGGATGCGCGTGTCCGCGAAGTTGAAATAGTGATCCTCGCCGGGAAAGCGGATGAATTCGACCGGCTTGCCAGCACTCTTCATCGCATCGGCCATGATCTCGCTCTGCTCGATCTGGACGGTGGTATCACCTTCGCCATGCATCAGCAGAACGGGACACTTTATCCGATCCGCATGACGCGCGGGCGAGGTCGCGCGCAGCTGCTCTGAATCGTCAGAGGTGCTGCCGATTCGCGAGGTCCAGAACGACACTGTCTGTGAGTCCCTGCCGTAGCGGACGCGCTCTTCGCTCATGACTTTGGGCAGATCGGAAATGCCCGCAAAGCTCACCGCGCGTGCGTACAGATCAGGAGTCAATGCCGCGCCGGCCAATGCCGCATACCGGCCATAGCTCGCGCCAACGATGCACACGCGTTTGGGATCGGCGATGCCATCGGCGACGAGTTTCTTTACACCGTCGGTAAGATCGTCCTCCATCTTCAGGCCCCATTCGCGCAGCCCCGCTTCGGTGAATTTATGGCCGTAACCGGAAGAGCCGCGAAAGTTGGGTTGCAACACGGCATAGCCGCGATTGGCGAAGAATTGCGCCATCCAGTCGAAACGGATGCTGTCGCGATCGTCAGGGCCGCCATGCGGCATCACCACCACCGGCAGATTTTTCGCCGGCTTTCCCGGCGGAAGCGTCAGATAAGCAGGGATATCCAAGCCATCGCGAGCTTTGTAAGGGTAGGTTTGCACCGCGCCAAGATCGGTCTCTTGCAGATCGGGATAGCCCGAACCGATTTGCACCGCTTGGTGCGTGGTGCGGTCAAGATAGTAGTAGTCGATCGGGTGTTTGGGGCTGTCGACTTTAACGATGACCTTGTCCATCGCCGTATTCCAGGAAACAGCCTCAACAGAGACGCCCGGGAACGAGGTTTCCAATCCCTTTTGGAGCGCTTCCAGCTTATCGTCGAAATACTGAAATTGGGTTTTGTCGGCGATGTAGGCGGCGCCTATGACGCGATCCGTCCACGGATCAGTCAGGACGGAATCGGTATCGTATTTCACATTCGAAAACAGGGTTGTCGTGCTTGCAGTCTTTAGATCGAGACCCGAAAGGATTCTCATCTGCTCCGTGTCCAGAGCGGTGCTGACGACATACCGCCCGTCAGCCGAAAGTCCCACGATGCCCGCTCCGTGGTCCGCGCTTGCTTCATATTCCCCAACTGTTTTCCACCCGTCATTGTCGGGGACCTGAAAGACCTCTTTCAGCGGTCTCTCGAACTGTTCGAGCCGCCCGG
>CAZCJI010000372.1:0-3338 GCA_964498625.1 uncultured Rhizobium sp. | reverse complement strand
CATCCGTGAAAAGCAGGTCGATCGTCACGCCACTGCCCAAAATGGTCAGCGCCTGATCGGCGTTCTCGGCCTTGAGAACCGTATAGCCAAGGTCGCTTATCATTTCGACGACCGCGCTGCGAACGCTCTCATCATCTTCCACGACGAGGACGCATTCGTTTCGGCTGCGCGGCGCACCGGTCGCCACGGGACCGATTCCTTCCTGCGGCTTGCGCGTCCGTGGCAGATAAAGTTTCACCGTCGTCCCCTGCCCCGGTTCGCTGTAAATCTTGATGTGCCCACCAGACTGTTTAACGAAACCATAGACCTGGCTCAGGCCGAGCCCGGTGCCCCGTCCCTCGGCTTTGGTCGTAAAGAATGGTTCAAACGCGCGCTCGATCGTGTCTTCCGACATTCCACTGCCGGTGTCACTTACGGCGACCATCACGTATTGGCCGGGCGTCACCTCGATATGCTGCGCTGCATAGGCATCGTCGAGAAACGCATTCGCAACCTCGATCGTGAGCTTGCCGCCGCCCGGCATGGCGTCCCGGGCGTTGATTGAAAGATTCAGGATTGCACTCTCAATCTGATTGGGATCGATGAGCGTGTTCCAAAGACCGCCGGCGACGACGCATTCCACATCGATCGATTCGCCGAGCGTGCGCCTCATCAGGTCCGTCATGTCCTGGATGGTGCGGCCGACATTCGTGGAACGCGGATCCAGTGGCTGCCTTCGAGCGAATGCGAGCAATTGGCCTGTCAGCCTCGCGCCGTTTGTGACGGCGGTGAGGGCATTCTGGATTCGCTCGACGGTTTCCGGATCCGCGCGCAATGATTGGGCAGCGCGCTCGAGATTGGCGCCGATGACCTGAAGGATATTGTTGAAATCGTGCGCAACGCCGCCCGTCAAATGGCCGATCGCTTCCATCTTCTGCGCCTGACGCGCGACAAGCTCCGCCTGAACCCGCGCGGTCACGTCGATGCAGGCAATGACAAAGCCGCCTGTGGGAACCGGCGCCCGGTAGACGTCAATCTCACGCGCGTTCACCGATATGCGGCGGTAGCCTTGCTCCCATTCCACCGCACGGCTCTCTTCCAGAAGGGGGCGAACGCTTTCGAACGCTGCAGCGCGTATTTCAGGAAGCCTGATGCCTTTGCGCGCAAAGGCCGTCGGGATTTCCAGAAGTTCGAAAAACTGGGCGTTAAACACACAAAGTTCGCCGTCGGACGCAAACATCGCGATCCCGTCGCGAATCGTGTCGAGTGTCGTCTGGAGAATTGCGGATTCGTTTTCGAGTTTCTGCTCGCTCCTCACCAACCGCGTGTTGGTGCGCAGCAGGATCAGAGCGGTCGCCAGCAGCACGAACAACGCCACGAATGCAGCAAGGGACGCGGCTGCGACTTCGTTGCGCTCGGCCAGTCTTCGCGCCGCGATCCGCGTCCGCAGCAACCGGTTCTCTTCGGCAACGCCGCGCGCGAGTTCCGCACGGAGAGCATCCATTCGAAGCTTGCCCTGGTTCATGGCATCCAGCAATTGCGGCGTCGCGGCCGTAGCTTGCCCCGAACTCGCGATCGTGATGTCCAGCGCCTTGATCCGCGCCTCCACCAGTTCGGCAAGCCGCTTGGCCCGGGCATGCTGTGACGGATTGTCGGCCGTCATATCCTGAAGGGTCTGCAGGTTTGCGCGTGCCCGCGAAACGCCGGCGTGATAGGGGTCCAGGAACTGATTTTGGCGCGTGATGACGTAACCGCGCTGACCGGTTTCGGCATTCTGGGCGTCGGTCAGAACATTCTTGAGCTCATCGATCACCTGATAGGTGTGCACGATCCAGCCCTGCTCCTCCCGCTCGTCAACGGCAAACTGAACGGAAAAGAAAGCGATGATCGCAGTCGCCACGAACAGTGGGATGACTGCCAGCAATACCCAGCGATTGGCGAACAACAGCTCCCGCCCCCTAAAATCCCGTAGCGCAAACGAATTGACGCGAAAATAGTTCCGGCAGTCTAAGCCTGTTCCTGCCGGGCGCGCGGCTCGCGATGTTTGCCTTGAGCGCCGTTCTTGCTAGTGCGGTATTGGCCTTTGTAACCTGATTTCAAAGCGCCTCGGGATTACGGAATCGGGGCGCTGAAGGCTCATAAGTCCGCGGCCTTTTCTGCGTCTTGCATTGGAGCGCAGGTGGGGATAGTTCGGGCGCGCAATTAACTGTCGCCCGCTGGCCGGGCCCTGTCGTAGAGGGCATTTCCTATGAAAGCATTGGTCAAGTCCAAGGCCGAGCCCGGCATCTGGCTGGAGGACGTGCCGGAGCCGAGTTACGGCATCGACGACGTGCTGATCAAGGTGCTCAAGACCGGCATCTGTGGCACCGACGTCCACATCTACAATTGGGATGCCTGGGCGCAGAAGACCATCAAGCCGGGCACGATTGCCGGCCATGAATTCGTCGGCAGGATCGTGGCCGTCGGCTCCAACGTCCACGGACATAAAGTTGGCGACCTGGTCAGCGCCGAGGGCCACATCGTCTGCGGCCATTGCCGAAACTGCCTTGCCGGCCGCCGCCACCTCTGCGCCAACACGCTGGGAGTCGGCGTGAACCGCGATGGCGCGTTTGCCGAGCTGGTCGCGGTCCCCGCGCCGAACATCTGGCATTGCGACGCCAAGGTGCCTCTTGAGATCTATGCGATCTACGACCCGATGGGGAACGCCGCGCACACCGCGTTGTCCTACGACCTTGTTGGCGAGGACGTGCTGATCACCGGCGCCGGGCCGATTGGAGTGGGCGCGGTGCCGATGGCGCTGAAAGCGGGTGCGCGCTACGTCGTGGTCACCGACGTCAATCCCTATCGCCTCGACCTCGCCAAGAAAATGGGCGCGACCGCGGTCGTGAATGTCGCGAAGGACGATCTGCGCAAGACCATGAGCGATCTCGGCATGAGCGAAGGCTTCGATGTCGGTCTTGAGATGTCCGGCAACCCGGCTGGTCTTCGTCAGATGATCGACACAATGGCGCATGGCGGAAAGATTGCGATGCTCGGCATCCAGTCCGGCGAGACCGGCGTCGATTGGGACGGCGTCGTGTTCAAGGGCCTGAACCTGCGCGGCATCTATGGCCGCATGTTCGGCGAGACCTGGTACAAGCTTACCTCCATGATCCAGAGCGGCATGGACATCGCGCCGGTCATCACCCATCGCTACTCCTACAAGGATTTCCAGCAAGGCTTCGACGTCATGCGCTCGGGCAATTCGGGCAAGGTCATCCTTGACTGGAGCGAATTGTGACGGCCGCGCTCGACGAGAGCCTGAACACCGATCTGTCGGCGATGGCGAAGGCGGGAACGCTCAAGACCTTCCGCCACAT
>CAZCJI010000371.1:0-3358 GCA_964498625.1 uncultured Rhizobium sp. | reverse complement strand
GTTCGATCAACGTCGCGCCGAGGTTGGAGCGCGCGCGTTCCGCCGCCCATTGCGTTGCCGCGTATACGGCGAGGAAATCGTTGCCGTCCACGCGCAGCGCCGGCAGACCGTAGCCGATGCCGCGCGCCGCGAAGGTCGATTCATCGCCGCCCGCGATACCGGCGAAGCTCGAAATCGCCCACTGATTGTTGACGACGTTCAGGATCACCGGCGCGCGGTACACTGCCGCGAAGGTGCAGGCGTAATGGAAATCGCCTTCCGCCGTTGTGCCGTCGCCGACCCAGCTCGCCGCGATGCGATCGTCGCCCTTGTACGCCGATGCCATCGCCCAGCCGACGGCCTGTGGAAACTGCGTGCCGAGATTGCCGCTGATCGTGAAAAAGCCATGCGCCTTGCTCGAGTACATGATCGGCAGCTGGCGGCCCTTCACCGGATCGCGCTCGTTCGAATAGATCTGGTTCATCATATCGACGAGGGGATAGCCGCGCGCGACCAGGATGCCCTGCTGGCGATAGGACGGGAAACACATATCGTTGCGGTCGAGCGCGAAGGCCTGCGAAACCGCGACCGCTTCCTCGCCCGTCGACTTCATATAGAACGATGTCTTGCCCTGGCGCTGGGCGCGGAACATGCGATCGTCGAACGCGCGCGTGACCAGCATAGCTTTCAGGCCGCGGCGAAGCGTGTCTGCGTCGAGCTTCGGCGCCCATGGGCCGACCGCCTTGCCATCCTTGTCGAGCACGCGGATCAGCGCGAAGGCGAGATCGGCGATCTCGCGCGGATGCGCGTCGATCTCCGGGCGGCGAACCTCGCCGGCTGCGGAAAGTTGCAGGCCGCTGAAATCGGGCGTGTCGCCGGGGCGGTGCTTGGGGACGGGCACGCGCAGGCTGAGCTTCGGACGGTTGCGCAAGGGCGGTTCCTCGGACGTATTTTGTTTGGCGCTCTTTATATTAGGAAATTGCGCGGTTGAAGCGACACTTGCGGCGCGCAAGAAAGCGAGCTTCGGCGACTGTTCTGTGGACATTTCCACACAGGGTCGCCTTCCCTACGGCTCTAAAGTTCCGCACCGAATAAGCGAACTAGGGCGTCTTTGCCTTTGCCCATTCATAGGGAATTGCTTCCCAACGGTCGCGCATCGAATGCTTGACGCGCCGCGATGGATGATAAGAGCAAACAATTCTAAATCCGTAGGGCGCCAACACAGGTGCCGCTGACTGTGCCTTACGGCCGACGAGGACAATCGTCTTTAGATTGATGAGCTTCGGCAACAACAAGTCGAGTTTTGCGAACCCATCGCGAAGTTCTTCGCGCTTTATGGAAATCGTTTGGTTCCATCCAGGAATCACATTCCAAATAACTGAACGCGCTCGATCAATGCCAGCTTGCTCCATAAAGCACTTGGTGGCCTCTGCTGTCGGATCATCGTTATCCCGACTTATGAATCCTGAGCCGCTCGGCGGTGCAGTTTTTGGACCGGGTTTTTCGAACAGAAAAAGAATATCTGCATCAACGCCTCCGTCGCACGGATCGAAGTCGGGCACGTAGTATTCGGCTCGTCGCAGGCCGCTGGCGAATGCAGCTAAGGAAGAGATGTGGGGCTCTGAAAGCATCGCACGGCGACGTTCCTGCTCAATCGGATCAGCCAACGTTCCGGAATAGAATTGGGGCATTCCTTAAATCAGTGCTCCCTCGGCCGTCCGAAGAACAGCACATAGCCATCGGGATCGGTGATCTCGAAACCGCGCAAACCGTCGGTCGTATCTTTGAGCGGATTGCTGAAATGTGCGCCGCGTTCCGCAAACTCAGCCGCGAGCGCATCGGGATCGGGCGTGTAGCAATAGGCGTCCCAACGCATCTCGGGGTCGCGCGTGGGATTGGGCTGCGGCGCTGCTTCTCCTGACTTCACGAACAGCATCGCGCCGTCGCGCGCGAGGATGGCGAAGAATGGTTTGCCTTGCGGTTGGCGGAAACTCGTCTCGAAGCCGAGTCTGCCCTCATAGAACGCGATGGTCACAGATACATCGCGCACAATGAAGAACGGACTGATGGAACCGATCTGCGGCCGCGTCATGGAATTGATCCTTTTGTCCGGCTCACATTTGCGCGCTCCCGCAGACAGGGCAACCCGGCTTTGAGCGGCTCCTTTTTAAGAGTCTTAATAAGGACACAAGGGTCTTGGTGCTGCAAAACTCCCCCGAACTTCAGAGGGATGATCCCGTGGACGGTCTGACCAAAGCGCTGCTTGGCGGCGTGGCGCTCTCAGCGCTCACAAACGCTTCCGCCATTGCGGAACACAAACACCCCGCATTCAGCTTCATGGCCTTGCACGCTGGCCGCATGGTGAACAAGACCAAGCTCCACAATCAGGGCGCGACGCATCTGACATATACGTTCGGCGTCTACAGTTATTTTCTTCCGGTGCTCGACAAGAAAGTGCCGCTGGCTACGTTCTACAAATGGAATAGCAGCGGAACTTTGTGCTCATCGCCACCGGAGAAGGAAAAGTTCAATCCGAAGAAGACGCTGTACGGAAAGCTCAGCCGGGCCACCGAAACATATTCTGAAGGCTGCTCCAGCGGCCCGACGACATTCTACGGCGCGGACTACAAGCTTACGGACCCGAATGGCTTCGGTCGCACCGACTATTTGAACATCATTCTGATCGGCAAGTACAAGAATAGCGGCACGACATACAAAGGCACGCTCAATTTAGACATCACCGCTTTTCTCGAAAAATAGCTTTGGCCGCCTTTTTGACGCGAAGCCCCGGAGTCATTTCCGGGGCTTTTGCTCGTGGGGCGATCCGCGCTTGCGTGGCCCGCGCTGGAACGCAACAATGCGCGCTGACAAGATGTCAGGTGATGCGCGATGAGCGATCTCGAAAGTTTCCGTAGCGAAGCCAAGGACTGGATCGCGGCCAATCTGCCCGCGTCTCTCAAGAGCGGCACCGCGCGTGCCATCACCGACGAAGGCGACTCCTATTTGTGGGGCGGCCGCCGCGCGAAATGGGCCAATCCGGATGCGAAGCTCTGGCTCGAACGCATGGGCGCGAAGGGCTGGACCGCACCAACGTGGCCGAAGCAGTACGGCGGCGGCGGTTTGAGCGCCGCCGAAGCGCGTGTGCTCGAACAGGAACTTGGCAAGGCCGGCGCGCCGCCGGCGCTGATGTCGTTCGGCATCTGGATGCTTGGCCCGGTGCTTCTCGAATATGCGACCGAGGAGCAGAAGATGGAGTTTCTGCCCAGGATCGTGCGCGGCGAAATCCGCTGGTGCCAAGGGTATTCGGAGCCCGGCGCGGGGTCCGACCTCGCGGGCCTGCGCACGCAGGCGATCGACAAGGGCGATTACTACGAGATCA
>CAZCJI010000370.1:0-3365 GCA_964498625.1 uncultured Rhizobium sp. | reverse complement strand
GTTCGGGTCTGTGGTCGGATTGCCGCCGCCGGTGATCGGCCACCCCATCAGATAAAGACCGGCGGTATTCTCCAGATTGCCCGCGGCGTCCGGCGTGAAGCTGCCGGCGCGGGTATAGAGCGACTGCCCCTGAAGGTTCGGCGACGTGCTGACCTGGAAGAAGCCGTTGCCGGAGATCGCGAGATCGGTCGGCGACGAGGTCGCGGTGATCAAGCCCTGCTGAACGATGTTCTGCTGGGCACTCGCCATGACCGCGGCATCCGAAGCACCTGGCCCGCCCATGGAAGAGGCAAGCATGGTCGAAAACGCGCTGTTGCTGGTCTTGTAACCGATCGTGTTGACGTTTGCGATGTTGGAGGAAGAGATGCTCAGCGCGCGGCTGTTCGCATCAAGACCGGCAACGCCGATCATCATTGCATCGTAGAGACTCATCTTCGTCTTTCCCTTTGGCATCCGGGTCTTCGCCCGTTGGCCGTATTTCCGTGGCAACCGCTTCCGGGCCGCCGATTGAGGTTCAACTAGCTGGTGGTGCCGTTACCGACGAGCGAAACATCGGACAGCGGAATTTCCATGGAGCTGAGGATCAGCTGCGGCGTGCTGCCCGACATGTCGACAGCCGTCACCAGCGCCTTGCTCGCGATCGTGCTCGACACGGCGGAGCCATCCTGCGCGGTGGCCGATACGCTCAATGTGTACTGACCATCGGGCAACTGATTGCCGTTGGCGTCCTGACCGTCCCAGGAGAAATCGCTGTTGCCGGCCGTGGTCGAGCCGCTGGTCGTGTAGACAACATGTCCCGCGGCGTTGGTCACAGTCAGCGTCGTGCCGGCAGACGGCGCGCTGAGATTATAGGTCCAGTCCACTTTGCCGTTGGCGAGTGAGCCCATGCCGTTCGTCATCACGACGGTGTGGCCGATGTAATTCACGGCCGCCGAGGCCTGCTGGCTCATGCTGAGCGCAATCAGCGACTGCAGATTGGTGTTGGTGTTCATCTGCTGCTCGACACTGGAGAATTCGACGAGCTGCTGGGTGAACTGGGTCGAGTCCATCGGACTCAGCGGGTCCTGGTTCTGCAGCTGCGTCGTGAGCAGCGTCAGGAAAGTATCGAAATTGCCCGCGAGCTGTTGCGTGGCAACGCTCTGGTTGCTGTTCAATGAAGCATTTGGATCGACGGTTGTCATGTGCTTCTCCTAGACGCGGATATCGAGGCGCCCGTTGCCGAGCGCGGAACTCAGGTTGATTTCGGAGGCATTTGCGGCTTCGGCTCGTGCGACAACCGCGTCCGGCAGGCTGCGCGCTCGCGCCATGGAGGCGCCGCCTCCGTCGCCCTGCCGTCCCTCACCTTTAAGCGAGAAATTAAGGCTGTTGTTGGACAGGAGCAGCCCCGCATCCTTCAGGGCGCGTTCAAGATTTTGTGAGTCTCGTTGAAGCAGCGCGAGGGTCTGTGGATGTTCGGCGCTCAGCAGCGCCTGGACCTTGCCGTCGCGGTCAACACTTAGATGAACATCGACGCGCCCAAGTTCCGGCGGGTCCATGCGGATATCGAAGGTCTTGGTTCCGGACGCCGATTTCGCGAGGATGGCGGTTGCGAGGGCGGCGACATTGGGGGAAACGGCCAAATCCTGCGCCGCAGGCGCCGATGGAGCAGCCGCGCTTGCCTGGAACGGTGCGGCGACGGCATTGGTCGCAACAGAAGGAACAATCGCCGGCACAGCGATATTCGAAGGCTGCGGTGCGGTCGTGGCGGATTGAACCGTCGTATCCGTCGATACGGCGTTCTCGGGTTTAGATGAGAGACCGTTCGCGTCAGCGTTGCGTTGATCAGGCTGTGCCGAAACCTTGTCGCCATTTGTTTTTGGAGCCGTTGCGACAGAATTGGGCCGCGGCGCGGTTTGCGGGATCGCGGCAACCGGCTCTGCGGTGTCGCGAGCCGTATCATCTGTTTGCGGAGAGGCAGTTTTTGCAGCCAATACGGTGGACGCTGATTGAACCGGCTTTTGCGCGACCGCGGCGACCGGCCGATCGCTATCGTCGGACGTATCGTCGGCCACCGACGCGACAATGCGGACGAAATCCGTGCTTTTGATAACGTCCTTGTCCGCCGCAGCGGACTTTGGCGTTGTATCCGTCCCGCTCACGACTGGATTTGCCGCTGTTTTGGCGGAAGGCTCATTCAGTTTCACCCCGGAGGGCGGCGCAACGGTCTGCTTGGGTGAGAGAGTCGTGGCAATCGCACCGCGCAGGACGTTGAACATCGCCAGAACGCTCGATTGGATCGGCTGCGCCGGCCGGATCTGAGGCGTTGTCTGTGTTTCGGTTTCGGGTTCGGTCTGCAGCGTCTGGGCCTTCGCCGCAACTACAGCAGCGCTCGTTGCTGGCTGGGGACGCGGATTGGCCGATTTGATCTGCGGCGTATGCGCCTCGCGATCCACTGCCGCGCCGTGTTCATGCGCATCCAGCGAATTCGAAGTCGAACTCAATCCCGGTTCCGGCGTACTGGCGTGGACCGGATCGGATTTCAGCGGCGGCGTCTCGCGCGCGCCGTCGTCTGCGGCGCTATCGTCTGGCTGTTGTGCGACGGGTGACGCGAAGATTTCGGCGGCCATCGCGACATCGGCGCGCGTGGATTGCGAGGCAATCGGCGAAACGGCTGCAATGGCCGTTGGCTGCACAGCAGGCTTCGCAGGGCGTGCCGCCGCATGTTCACGATCCGCGAGTTGTTCCTCCCGGGCTTTCGCACGCCGGTCGTCCTTCTGGGAAAGATCGGCTGTCTTGTTCGAAGAGGCGACAGACCGCGCGGATACGGGAAGAGCTTTGATCTCCTTCTGCACCGACGGCTGTTTTTCGGTTGCAGTGGAATCCTGAGCGCTCTTTGCCGGTGCCGATGTCGTGTCGCGGGCCGCATCGTTCGCCGGCGCATAGGACGCAAGCACGGAATGGAAATCGCTCTCCGGCGCGTCCGCACTCGAAGACGGCGCAACACTCGCGTTGCGCGACACGGGAAGGATGGCGGCGACAGAGGCCAAAGGAATATCCGCAATGATCCGCTCGCTCACAGAGCAAGAGACGGACCACTCGCGATCCAAGCGTTTTTCCTTTTGTTATCGCGCTTTAGGTCGAAATCGCCGCGCGAGAATGCGTGGCACGAACTGCCCTGCGCGGCAAACTCTGCCGTGTCCGCGAACCGAAAAAGCCATTCCACGCTCTCGAAAAAGCCCGGCGAACACGGCATTTGGGATGGCACGAAGCGTGCAGTTTCCTTTGCCGGAAATAAGCATGTCGCGGAGTTCACCGTGGGTCTGAACGGGATCATGTCGAGCGCATTGTCGGCGCTGCAGACAAACACGGAAGCGCTGCGCATAACG
>CAZCJI010000369.1:0-3373 GCA_964498625.1 uncultured Rhizobium sp. | reverse complement strand
ACCGGGAACGAGCGGCCATAGACGATTTCGTTTTCGAGGAACACGACCGGGTTCGGATCGCGGATCGCGGCTTTCAACAGGCCCTTCGCATCGGCGGCAAAATACGGCGCGACGACTTTCAGGCCCGGCACGCTCGCGTACCACGCGGAATAATCCTGGCTGTGCTGCGCGCCGACGCGCGACGCCGGGCCGTTGGGTCCGCGGAACACGATGGGCGAGTGCATCTGCCCGCCGGACATGTAGCGCGTCTTGGCGGCGGAGTTGATGATCTGGTCGATCGCCTGCATCGCGAAATTCCAGGTCATGAATTCAACGATCGGACGCAATCCACCGAACGCGGCGCCGACGCCGAGACCGGCAAAGCCCTGCTCGGTGATCGGCGTATCAATAACGCGGCGCGCGCCGAACTCATCGAGCAGACCCTGCGAAACTTTGTACGCGCCCTGATATTGCGCGACCTCTTCGCCCATCAGGAAGATGGTGTCGTCGCGGCGCATTTCTTCCGCCATCGCATCGCGCAAGGCTTCGCGCACCGTCTGCGTCACCATCTCGGTGCCTTCGGGCACTTCGGAATCGGCGAGCGCGGCTTGTGCTTCGGGTTTCGGCGCTTCCTTTTGCGCTTCGCGCTTCGGTTCTGCGCGCGGCATTTCGGACTTCACCGGCGCGGAGGCCTCGGCGCTATCTCCGTCACCGACAAGTTCGGCTATCGGCGCGTTGACCTTCACGCCTTCGGTACCTTCGGGGACCAAGATCTTTCCAATCTTGCCCTCATCGACCGCCTCGAACTCCATTGTCGCCTTGTCGGTTTCGATCTCGGCGAGGATGTCGCCGCTCTTGACCGTGTCGCCTTCCTTCACCAGCCACTTGGCGAGCTTGCCCTCTTCCATCGTGGGCGAAAGCGCGGGCATCAGAATCTGCGTCATGCCAGAACGTCCGTGTAGAGTTCGGCGGCGTCGGGTTCAGGGCTTTCGGTCGCGAACTCGGCGGCGTGATTGACGATCTGGCGGATGTCCTTGTCCATCGCTTTGAGCTCGTCTTCGGTCGCGCGTTTCTCCGCGACCAGTTTCTGACCCAGATGTTCGATGGGATCGCGCTTCTCGCGCACCTCGTTCACTTCCTCGCGCGTGCGGTACTTCGCGGGGTCGGACATCGAGTGGCCGCGATAGCGATAGGTCTTCATCTCAAGGATGATCGGGCCCTTGCCTTCGCGGCACCACGCGATGGCTTCCTGCCCCGCCTGATGCACCGCTTCGACATCCATGCCGTCGATCTGACGGCCGGGGATGTTGAACGAGGTTCCGCGCTTGGAGAAATCGACCTGCGCCGACGAACGCTCGACGCTCGTGCCCATGGCGTACTGATTGTTCTCGATGATGTAGACCACAGGGAGCTTCCAGAGCTCGGCCATGTTGAACGCTTCGTAGACCTGACCCTGGTTCGAGGCGCCGTCGCCGAAATAGGTCATCGTCACCGAGTTGTCGCCGCGATATTTGTTCGCGAAGGCGAGACCGGTGCCCAGGGGAATCTGCGCGCCGACGATGCCGTGTCCGCCGTAGAATTTCTTCTCCTCGCTGAACATGTGCATCGAGCCGCCCTTGCCCTTGGAGTAGCCCGAGTGGCGGCCGGTGAGTTCGGCCATCACACCTTTCGGGTCCATCCCGCAGGCGAGCATGTGACCATGATCGCGATACGCGGTGATGACCTGATCGTCCTGGCTGGCGGCGGCCTGCATGCCCACGACCACGGCTTCCTGTCCGATATAGAGGTGGCAGAAGCCGCCGATCAGGCCCATGCCGTAGAGCTGGCCCGCCTTCTCCTCGAAGCGGCGGATCAGGAGCATGTCCTTATAGAAGGTCTTCAGATCGGCCGAGTTGGAACCGGGAGCGGCGGTGCCGTTACCCTTTGATGTTTCAGGGATTTTCATGCAATGCCCCGCTGGCCTGTGGGGGTGATAACGCGTGACATGGCGCGGTTGTGGCAAGCGGGGTTAATTTTGGCAAGCACTGACGCATTGTCACCCTTCGACAGGCTCAGGGTGAGGGCGTGCTCAAATTCCCCTCATGCTGAGCTTGTCGAAGCATGAGAGCTCACGGCGTGTGGCGCGGCACCGCGACCTGGTTCGGCGCGCCGTTCATGAGCTGACCGCGCGAGAGTTCCTCGACCATATCGGGATCGACTTGGCCCGGGCTCATCAGCGAGATGCGGTGCTCCAGACGCACCCGCTGATCGTGGATTTGCGCCAGTTGTTCCTGCTGCACCCCGAGTTTCGCCTGGGTGTCTTCGAGCGCCAGCGCGCCGCGCTCGCCCCAGATCGCGTAATAGCCGAAGTAGGCGGAGACCGCGCCGCAGATCGCCGGCAGCACCATCGCCGCGAACACGCGTGTCACACTTCGCCTGATTCGCATCCAGCGAACGAATCACCAACCGATTCGGCGCGTCAAGGAGAAATGCGTTAAGTGCGCAATCGGCGGTGTTAAGGAATGGACCAAGTATCAGCGCCGGAACGCAGTACTCGGTTCGTGAAACCGAGGCGGAAGACGCGCGCCGTGATGGACATGCAGGACGATCAACTCGTCATCTTCTATCGTGTAATAGACTGCATAAGGATAGCGCCCGAGAGGGACGACAAAGACACCCGGGATATCGCAAGTACGGCCCATGTGCGGAAACAAAACCAGTTTGGCGAGGACATTCTCAAGGCGCCTGACGATCGCATCGGCGGCCGAGGGGTTTTCGCGCGCGATATATTCGAAAATCCGCGAGATTTCAGCGGACGCGTTTTCGGTATAGCGAACCTTCACGATTTGTGGCGGCGAAAGAGATCTGCGATGGCTTCCTGCGAAGCAAAGCGCCGGTTTCGGAGATCATCGAGTCCGCGTTCGACGCCAGCCCGCTCGCTCGCGGAAAGGACAACCGGACCGCTACCCATTGCCTCGAAGGCCAGCAGCATTTCGACGGCCTCCTCCTGCCGGTCTTCTGGCCAGGTTTTGACGCGCTCGAAAATGGCGGCGATCTGCTCTTTCGTCATGCCGGCTTTCTAGCATACCGCGCACGGCGCCGCAGCCGTGACGGCGTAAAACAACCATTCGCGCGATGGCGCTTACCCATTGTTGACTTAATCGCGAATGAGTCGCAGCCTCGCCTCCGGGAACGCCGTACGCATTGGGCTTCAAGACCGGGCGCTTGTCCAAGTGCCCGGCAACAGAACTTGCATCAACCGGCAAACCAAACAGAGGGAGCATCCATCGTGTCAGCAAGAATTTCTGCAAAGCTCGTCGGCCTTGTCGTGGCGGGCGGTCTTATGAGTTTCGCCCCGGCGGCGCAGGCGGCAGCGCCGGATGCGGCGCATCTACAGGCATGGCGCACGGCCATC
>CAZCJI010000368.1:0-3380 GCA_964498625.1 uncultured Rhizobium sp. | reverse complement strand
GCGCTGCGCCATCAACACGGCTTCCGCCGTCGCGGTCGAGCCGTCGTAGAGCGAAGCGTTGGCGACTTCCATGCCGGTCAGCAACGCGACCTGGGTCTGGAATTCGAACAGATATTGCAGCGTGCCCTGCGCGATCTCGGGCTGATAGGGCGTGTAGGACGTGAGGAACTCCGAACGCTGGATCAGATGGTCCACCGCCGACGGCACGTGATGCTTGTAGGCGCCCGCGCCGCAGAAGAACGGCACGCTTCCCGCCGCCGTATTCTTGGCCGCCAGCCTCGACATCAGCCGATCGACTTCCAGCTCGCCCTTCGTATCGGGCAGATCGAAAGCGGACAACGGCACAACGGCGGATTTCGGAACGTCGCGGAACAACGCATCGATATTCGGCGCGCCGATCTTGGCGAGCATCGCCTTGCGGTCTTCCGATGTGAGTGGGTGGTATCTCATGTTTGCTCTCTACTCTCTGTCATCACCCGGCTTGTCCGGGTGACCCACTTTCTTTCGCAAAGAAGATGGGTCGCCCGCATAAAGCGGGCGATGACATTCCTGTTGGTTAGAGTCCCTTCACGAACTCGTCGTATTGCGCCTTGGTCATCAGCTTGCCGAACTCGCTCGCCTCGACGCCCTTGAGTTTGAAGAACCAGCCTTCGCCTTCGGGATCGGCATTGACCTTCGCGGGATCGTCAGCGAGCGCGGTGTTGCCTTCGGTCACTTCACCGCCCACAGGCGCGTAGACTTCGCTGGCCGCTTTCACGCTTTCGACGACGGCCGCTTCGCCGCCCGCGTTCACCTTGCGGCCGGCATCGGGTACTTCGACGAACACAACGTCGCCGAGCTGTTCGGCGGCGAACTTGGTGATGCCGACTGTGGCGTTTCCGCCATCGAGTTGCACCCATTCATGCTGATCGGTGTATCTGGTCTCGCTCATGTTCCTCTCTCTTTCTTCTCACCCTTCGACAAGCTCAGGGTGAGGGTTTGTCAAACCCCTCATGCTGAGCCTGTCGAAGCATGAGAGTCATGTGGCTCTGCGATAACGATGTGGAAAGAACGGCATCGGCGCGATGCGCGCGGGCATCGGCTTGCCGCGGACGATCAGATCGACTTCGGTGCCATCAGCAGCGAACGCCGTCTCGACATAACCCATAGCGACCGGCCCGTTCACGCTCGGCCCGAAGCCGCCGGATGTGATCTCGCCGATGACGCGACCGGTCTTGTCAGCGACCGGCGTGTGCTCACGCGCGGGCGCTTTGCCGATGGGCAAAATGCCAACGCGTTTCTTTGACGGCGTCCCATCCAGAATTTTATCCGCGCCAACAAAGTCGCGATCCGTGCGGCGGCGCTTCTGGATCGACCACATCAAGTTGGCTTCCGCCGGATTCACCGTCTCATCGATGTCGTGGCCGTAAAGGCAAAGCCCGGCTTCCAGACGCAGCGAGTCCCGCGCGCCAAGACCGATAGGCAGCACTTCGCTTTCCGCGAGCAAAGCGCGCGCGACGCGTTCGCCGTCTTTGCCCTCGATGGAAATCTCAAAACCGTCTTCGCCGGTGTAACCCGAGCGGCTGACGATCGCCGGGCAACCAGCGACATCCGCGCGCACGACCTTCATAAAGGTGAGCCTGTCGATGCCAGGCGACAGACGCTCCAGCACCGCACCCGCCATCGGCCCCTGCAACGCGAGCAGCGCGCGGTCGAACCGCGTGGTGATCGTCGCGGCGCCCTTCAACTTGTCCGCCATATGGGCGTAGTCGCCGTCCTTCGTGCCCGCGTTGACGACGAGATACATATCCGCCTCGCCTTCCAGCTTGGTGAACATAAAGTCGTCTTTGATCGTGCCCTGATCGTTCAGCAGCAATCCGTAACGCTGCATGCCGGACTTGAGACCGACGACATCGGCGGGCGTGACGCGCTCCAGCGCTTTCGCCGGATCGGCGCCGGACAGGAACGCCTGCCCCATATGCGAGACATCGAACAGCCCCGCTTTCTCACGGGTGTGCAGATGTTCCTTCAGGACGCCGGTCGGATATTGCACCGGCATTTCGTAGCCGGAGAACGGCACCATCTTCGCGCCAAGCTCGATATGCAGCGCATAGAGCGGCGTTCTCAAAAGTGTCTCGGATGTTTCGGTCATCAGCGGTCCAGACAAGAGTTGCGGTGGCGCGAACCGCAAACCGCGGAACTCGCGCCCCTCTGTCATGGGACCTGAGAGATTTCCCCGAACGTTGCCGCTCGGATTACCCCTTCGGTGAAGAGCGCTTTCGCGATCCCGCTTTCCAGAAGTTCATCTCCTTCGCGGTCCTTTTGCCTGAGAGTTTCCGGGGCGGTTGCTCCTTCGGCCTTCGCCAGCAGCTTCGGCCGACGAGTCGGCTTTCGGCGTGGACGAACGTCTCCCGCGAGGGATCTTTTGTATGGCCGGACAGAGGCGCCTCACGGCGGAAATGCCCGTTGCGCGGCATCATAGGGAGGGAGGCTAATGAGTCAAATAAAACCGGACTTCCCTCTCCCCCAAAAGGGGAAGAGGGAGGGAGCTTATTTCACATCCGCGCGGGGATTTCGATCCCAAGAAGGTCCAGAACCTTCGCCAGCGCGGCCAGGGTCACTTCACACAGCCCGATTCGCGCGGCGCGGAGTTCCGCGTCAGTTTCAGAGAGAATATGGTGCTCCGAGTAGAAACGGCTGAATTTCTGCGCGAGTTCGAAGGCGTATTCGCACAGGATGTTCGGCGCGCGATTATCCTCGGCAGCCTGCATCTTCACCGGCAGCGCGAGAAGCTGAAGCACCAACGCGCGCTCTTCCGCGGAACGCACGACAGGCGCGGATGATGCGTGGCCCCCTTCCTTCGCCTTGCGCAGGATCGACTGGATGCGAACAGCGGCATATTGGAGATACGGCCCGGTCTTGCCCTCGAACCGCACGAAGCGGTCGAGATCAAAAATATAGTCGGTGAGACGGAAGTTCGAGAGATCCGCGAATTTCAATGCCGCGATGCCGACCTTCTTCGCAACATCCGCGCGCTCGTCCGCGCCGTAATCGTTGGCGAGGCCCTGCTCTACCAGCCGCTTGTCGGCCTCGGCGGTCATGGTGGCAATGAGATCGTAAAGCTTCATCACGCCGCCGGCGCGGGTCTTGAACGGCTTGCCGTCGGTGCCGTTCATCGTGCCGAAGCCGGCGTGCTCCAGCACGGCATGACCGTTTAGGCGTGCCTTGCGCGCGGCGCGGAACACCTGCTCGAAGTGCAGATGCTGGCGCTGATCCACGCAATAGAGAACGAGATCGGGGTTCTGTTCCTTCACGCGATCCACGATGGTCGCAAGATCGGTCGTGCCGTAGAGCACCGCGCCATCCGATATCACCAAGATCAGCGGCGGCAATTCATTCTT
>CAZCJI010000367.1:0-3391 GCA_964498625.1 uncultured Rhizobium sp. | reverse complement strand
CCCCAGAACAACCCCAAAAACCCGGACGCCAAACAATCCGCGCATGACAAACTCCCGACGAATCCACAATCACATCGTGATTTCGCCGTATTAATTTGCCGTGCTTTAACCCCTTAAAATCTTAGATGGCTGTTCCTGTGCCGGCGTGCGAGCAAGGAAGATACGCCCAGACGCGCTGACGATCATGGTGCAGTTGGCGTTCTTGATCGGCCTTTGCCACCGGCAATTAACATACTGAACTAGCGGCCAATGTTGCTTCACCGCTCTTTGCTTGCTTTGCCGACTGGGTTACGCCCGGAGAGAAGCAGAGCCCTACAAATATTGCGAAGAGTATTGCGCTCAGTTACCCTCCATTAATCAACAGTTCAGCCCGCCAGAAATATCATCTGCAATGCGCGCAAGTCATGTCGCCGATCACATCGAAAATCATGGGTCGTCGGGATATGGAATTGCCACCTTCGCCCCGACCGTTTTCTTGTTACAGCAATCCACCTGACGGCGAACGGCCGTCGAATATTCCGTTGCCAAGCGCATCAATGTAGGAAACCCCAGTGAACAAAGGTGATTTCCAGTTGTCCGATCGCGGGGGAGATTTGCCTCGGTCGGCTCTGTGCGTGTGTTTGGCTGCTTCAGGTGGTGGTCATGTGCGTCAACTGCTGGATTTGGAAGACGCGTGGTCCCAGCATTCCTATTTTTTCGTAACGGAAGACACCGCGCTGGCTAGAAGCCTTTCTGAACAGCACAAGGTTTTTTTTGTTTCTCATGTTGCTCTCGGCCAGGCGAGGCTGGGCTCACCGCTTCTCATGCTAAAAAGGGCGGTCCAGAACCTTTGGAAGTCCGGCGCCATTGTCGTGCGTGAGCGGCCTGATGTTCTGATAACGACTGGCGCCGGCGCTGCCTTTTTTGCGCTGCTGTGGGCGAAGGTTCTGGGTGCGAAGATTGTAGTGATAGAATCTTTTGCCCGCTTCGATCGGCCATCCATGTTTGCTCGTATTGCCGCGCCGTTTGCGGATCATAAGATCGTTCAATCCGGGGCGCTTTTGACGCAAATAGAAGGATCGAAGCTGTTTGATCCCCTAAAGGTGCTCGACACGCCACGGCCATTCAAGAAACCTCTTTTGTTCGCCACTGTAGGAGCGACCTTGCCTTTTGACCGGCTGGTAGAAGCAGTTGCGCAGTTGAAAGGAGAAAACCTGATCCCAGAGGAAGTAATCGTTCAAACGGGGGTGGGCGGGTATTTTTCTCCTGGTATCGAGACCTTCGAAACTGCCTCTTTTGTTCAAATGCAGTCCTATTTGTCCGAGGCTGATATTGCGATTTGCCATGGAGGGACGGGGTCCATTATTACCGCGTTGCAACAAGGTTGCCGCGTGATCGTGATGCCAAGGCTCTACGAATTGGGAGAGCACTACGATAATCATCAGGCTGAGATCGCGGCCGCTTTTGCCGCACGCGGCCTCATAGAGATTGCCAACACTTCCGAAGATCTGAAGCGCGCGCTCCAGGCAGTTCGCTCTCGACCTCCGGTGTTGGCGACAACGGACGCGACGCGCCTGACCGAATATCTGAACGATCTTTTGTACCGTGAAATCGATCGTCGCGCTTTGACGGCACGCTGAGAAAGTTTCTCACGCCAGCTGCCGCTCCCGACATCAAGCCGGCGATGCGCGCCATCGGCTTTTCAAACGCGTTCCGTAATTAGAAGTCGAAAGGAATCCGCAAATCGCCAAAGACGCAACCGATAAAGGATGCCCAACGCAGATATTCTTTGCGAGGGAGAGTTTAGTTTGGGGCTCAACAAAACGCGGGCGCTATGCGCCAGCGCCGACGCAGGCAATAAGCAGGTCCGAAGAAGCCAAAGAATCCGTCCATTTTTTTGTGCGGCCTGCAGCCGGTACATCTCGGCGTTGATTCGCTTCCATTTTCTGTGCAGATCGGCCCAAGATTTTCTGGCAGGATGCCCCACGATCGCGCCAGGCGCATAGCCAATGCGATAACCAGCGGCAATTGCGCGATGCGACCAGTCGACGTCTTCTGATACGCTGGGGCGAAAGCCCCCGACCTTGTCGAAGAGTTCACGAGAACAAAACAGATTGCCCGCGCCGGTAAATCCCTTTCGCGTTATGTAGGTCTCGAAGTCGAACGCGAATACGACTTCGAAGGCTTCTGTCGGACTGATCCGTTCGGCGTTGTCGACGAGAACCTTGACTTGGCCACCGACGAAATCGTGTATGGCCAGCGCCCGAACGCCTTCTGCAAGCCACTCTGGTTCCGGTTGGCAGTCTGAATCGGTAAAGGCAAGGATGCTGCCAGTGGCCACGGCGACGCCGCCATTACGTGCCGGGCCTGCGCCCCTCTCAGAAACGACAACGAGGCGCGCGCGACCGGCAATGGCCCTGGAGACTGCGTCTTCGCCTTCCGGCGAGCCATTATCGGCCACTATGATTTCATAGTCGTCTTTGGGATAGGTCTGCCGGCCCAAGGCCGCCAGGCAAACGTCGAGACCAGTCAAATCGCGATAATGAGGCACGATGACGCTAATCTTTGGCATGACACCTAAGGACTTCTCTCATGTTGCGCCGGCCGTAATCATTGGTCACGTTTTAAGCGATCGTTGGGGTATCGAGAAACCTTTTCACCACGATGCGCCGCGCGCACAACAGGGCAATTCGCTCAGCCAGCGATTCTTTGCCGTCGGAAGTCAGTCGTAGTTGAAGACGGTTCCGATCACTTGCGCACCGGCCCCCTTCAAGCTATCGGCTAGCACTCTTACGTCGTTGACAAAGCTTCTGTTACGCCGTGCCACAACGAGGCAGTATGAGATTACGCTACCAATTCGCATTGCGTCGGCACTCCGATCCGCGGGAGGAGCATCCACAATTGTGGCGTCATAGTTGCGAAGGCAGAAGTCCACCAATTCTCCAAACCGTTTGCCAGCGAGCAACTCGAGAGGATTCACCGTCGCCACGCCCGCGAACAGAACGGACAGGCCGGGTAAAACATCTGGTTCCGTGAATTCGGAGAAGGAAACATCGGGCGTTGTCAGGCATTGTTGAAGGCCATTGGCCGCGACTGATCGCTTAAACACCTTGCCAATGGCCGGACGGCGCAAATTTCCGTCTATCAGAAGCGTTTTGACGCCAATTTGCGACAGCGCGACAGCAAGATTTACGGATACAAACGTGCAACCGGTTTTTGCAGTCGGCGCGCAAACGGCGAGGGCACGACGGCCCGCCTGAATGTGGCGCACCATGACGTGCGTTCGCAAGCTTCGAATGGCTTCAGCAGTGGCGCCATTCGGCTTCGATAGTGTCGGTATGAAATCCGAATCGTATATTGCCGCCGTTGAAATTGGAGCGTTGGTGTTCATAATTCAAAAAGTTCCGAAGGT
>CAZCJI010000366.1:0-3394 GCA_964498625.1 uncultured Rhizobium sp. | reverse complement strand
TCTCGGCGCTTGGCCGCCACGGCGTGACCCGTCACCACCGCCGCAGCTTCGCACCCGTCCACAACATCTTGTGTAGCGGGAACATGAGGACTCAAGCATAACACTTTGACTCTTCAAGACTCTTGACCTGTGAGTCATCACGAATCACTGTGCGCCCTTCTGTGGATAAAGCGGGTGGGCGATGAGCGATTTGAAGCTGGACATGGTGATTCAGGGCGACTGCATCCAGGCGATGCGGGATTTGCCCGAAGGCTGCGCCGACCTCGTCTTTGCCGATCCGCCCTACAATCTTCAGCTCAAGAACGAATTGCGCCGGCCGGACAATTCCCGGGTCGATGCCGTCAATGACGGCTGGGACCAGTTTTCGAGCTTTTCGGAATATGACCGCTTCACCCGCGAGTGGCTCTCCGCCGCACGGCGCGCGCTCAAGGACAGTGGCGCGCTGTGGGTGATCGGTTCCTATCACAACATCTTCCGCGTCGGCGCGATCCTGCAGAACCTCGGCTTCTGGATCCTGAACGATGTGGTGTGGCGCAAGACAAACCCGATGCCGAATTTCCGCGGGCGCCGCTTTACCAACGCGCATGAGACGATGATCTGGGCAGCGAAGACGGAGAAGACCGCCTACACCTTCAACTACGAAGCGATGAAGGCGATGAACGACGACCTTCAGATGCGTTCCGACTGGACGCTTCCCATCTGCTCCGGCAACGAACGCCTGAAAGACGAGGCGGGCGACAAGGCACATTCCACACAGAAGCCGGAGAGCTTGCTCCATCGCGTGATCGTGTCGTCGACCAAACCCGGCGACGTCGTGCTCGACCCCTTCTTCGGCTCCGGCACGACCGGTGCGGTTGCCAAGCGTCTTGGCCGTCATTTCATCGGCATCGAACGCGACAGCGACTATGTGAAGGTCGCACGCAAACGTATCGCGGCTGTCGTCCAAGCGGACGGCGAAGCGATTGAGGTGACGAAATCCAAGCGCGCCGAACCGCGCATTCCGTTCGGCTGGGTTGTCGAGCGCGGGTTGCTCCCACCAGGAACGGTCTTGCAAGGAACGCAGAAACGCCACACTGCAAAGGTGCGCGCCGATGGAACGCTGATCTGTGCCGACGCGACGGGCTCGATCCATCAGATCGGCGCGCATGTGCAGGGTCTCGATGCCTGCAACGGCTGGACCTTCTGGCAATATGAGGACAAGGGGAAGCTCGTCCCTATCGACTATCTGCGTCAGCGCCTCCGAGCCGATCTTGTCTAGCGATTGCCGCCTGAACGTTTTGGTGCATTGTCGACGATCTTGCGCATGACCGTCGGCAAAGCCGCCTTTGAAAGATCGCCGATCCACTGTCCTTCGACTTTCGGCCGCTTATCGACCGTCGCTTCGTAGACCTCGATCTCCAGTTCGAAATGCGTAAAGCCATGGCGCACGATGCCAACGCGCTTTTTCCAATCGGCTTTGAATGGCGCTTGCTTCACTGCCTCGGCACGTGATGGAAAAGTTTCCGTCCATGGTCCAAGCGGCGGCTGCATCATTCCGCCAAGCAATCCGCTCTCGGGCCGCCGCATCAGAAGCACCGCACCATCCTTATCGTGCGCGACAAAGGCAGCGCCGCGTTTCAACGGACGCAAAGGCTTTTCGCCTTTGGCCGGCAAGGATTCCTGGATACCTTTCTTGCGCGCCTCGCAATTCTCGAACAGCGGGCAGTTCATGCACGCCGGACGCCTCGGCGTGCAGATCGCGGAGCCCAAATCCATAAGCGCCTGCGCAAAATCACCGGCGCGCTTCTCGGGCACCAGCGATTTTCCCAAAGCCAGCAATTTCGGCTTCGCTTTCGCGAGCGGCTCCGTGATCGCGAACAATCGCGCGATGACGCGCTCGGCATTCGCGTCCATCGCCGCTTCCTGCCGGTCGAAAGCAATCGCGGCGATCGCGCCGGAGGTATAAGCTCCAATGCCCGGAAGTTTTCGCAACTCCTCTGCCGTATCGGGAAATTTGCCGTCCAGTTCCTCCGCAACGACCTTGGCCGCCTTGTGCAGATTGCGGGCGCGCGCGTAGTAGCCGAGCCCCGCCCACGCCGTGAGCACCTCGTCCAGCGGCGCTGCCGCGAGCGCATCCACCGTCGGCCATCGCTCCAGGAACCTGCGATAGTACCCGGCGACCGCCTGCACCGTCGTCTGCTGCAGCATGATCTCGCTGAGCCATACACGGTAGGGATCGGCACGCTCCCCTTTCAGCGCCCTCCACGGCAGTACGCGGGCATGTTTGTCGTACCAGGCAAGCAGGCGCGCGGCAGGGCTTTGCTTCGGATTTCGTCTTGGCGGCATAATCGGACAATGGCCCAATCGCCGAAAGACAAACAGCCGGATCCTCCGCCAGCACGGCGTGGCCGCGCGACACCGCTAGGCGCGGAGGCGAGTCTGGCGGGACAATCCGCGTTCGTCCGTGCCGGGTTCTCCGACCCCACACTTGTCCTGCGCTGGGAGCAAATCGCAGGAAGCGGGACCGCTGCGCTCGCGCAACCTGTAAGCCTCAAAGACGGCGCGAGCGGCGGCGTGCTGACGCTAAAGGCCGAGCCGGGCGCGGCCATTTTCCTGCAACATGACGGCCAGGCCCTTTGCGAGCGTATCAACAGCTATCTGGGGAGGCAGGCTGTAGCGCGGCTAAGGTTTATCCAGGGGCCTTTGACGCAGCGCACCAAACCGCCGCCCAGACCGCCTTCCAAACAGCCTATTGCGGGCACCGACCCAGCGCAAAAATATCAAGGACCAGAGGGGCTTCGCGACGCTATTTTAAAGCTTGCGCGAACACGCCGCGACCAACCTTAACGACGGCGGCATTGAAGGAAACCGGCGGCTCTGCCACAAGCAGGCGGACCAACTCCTGGGAGAGCTCCGTGTCGCGGAATCAGCAGATTATCGCCGTCGTCGCCGTCGTGATCGTCCTTCTGGCCGCGGCCGGTTACTACCTTTTCTTCCCTTCCAGCTCACCCACGGATGTGATCCCGGCGAACGCCAGCCCCAACGCCGCCGGCCCCGGCTATACGCTGACCGCCGACGACCACACGCTGGGCTCCCCGAAAGCGCCCATCACGGTCATTGAGTACGCGGCGCCGACCTGCCCGCATTGCGCCCACTTCAACGAGACCGTCTTTCCGCTGCTGAAGGCGCAGTACATCGACACCGGCAAGGTCCATTATGTTTTCCGCGTCTTCCCGCTCCACCCGTCGGACGGCGCGGCCGAGGCAATGGCCGAGTGCCTGCCGCGGGACAGCTATTTCCAGTTCATTGACCTGCTCTTCCGGAATCAGAAGGAATGGGACTGGGAATATCAGGTGCAGGACATCCATGGCGGCCTTGTAAAGATGGGCCGAATCGCCGGAATGACTCCTGAGCA